>JASIBJ010000771.1 GCA_030045215.1 Streptosporangiaceae bacterium
ACCGGATCGCCACGAACGTGTGCATCGACATGCTGCGCAAGCGGGGCCGCCGCACCGTGCCGATGGAGCTGCAGGCCCCCACGCGGGCGGAAGGCGTCCAGATCCCGCCGCCGCGCAGCGAGCGCACCTGGGTGCTGCCCATCCCGGACGCCAAGCTCGCGGACGGCAAGGCCGATCCGGCCGAGCAAGTGGTCTCCAGGGAGACGGTCAGGCTCGCCTTCGTGGCCGCGCTGCAGCGGCTGACCCCGCGCCAGCGGGCGGCGCTGATCCTGCGCGACGTACTGCAGCTCTCTGCCGCCGAGACCGCTGAGCTACTCGGCACCACCGTGGCCTCGGCCAACAGTGCGCTGCAGCGTGCCCGCGCCGCGGCGCCGTCGATCGACGAGAATGAACCGGCGCGGGGCGAGGCCGACCCCGCCCTGCTCGAGGAGTACGTTTCCGCCTTCGAGGCCTACGACCTGACCCGCCTGACTGCGCTGCTGCGCAGCGACGCGGTGAACTCGATGCCGCCGCTGCCGCTCTGGCTGCTCGGCCGGGACCAGATCCACGTGTGGATGCTGGGGCCGGGCTCGGAGTGCCGCGGCTCCCGCCTGCTGCCCACCGCGGCGAACGGCTGTGCCGCCTTCGCGCAGTACCGCCCGGACGGCCGGGGCGGTTACTGCCCGTGGGCGATGCAGGTGCTGGAGACCGATGGCGACCTCATCACCGGGCTGCACTGCTATGTGTTTCCCGAGCTGTTCGCGTACTTCGGTTTCCCTTCCGTGCTGTGACTCGGCCCAAGCCGGCGATTAGTTCGACAGAGCGTGTTCGTCGATGCTCGTGACCGTGGCGTACGGAGCCCTCTTGAGGACGAAGGAGAGAAATGAGCCTTCCGCGAGTCGTGTCTAGCGCCGAATGGGTAGCCGAGCGCAAGCAGCTGCAGGCCGCCGAAGAGGAGGCGGTCCGCACCCTCGAGCAAATCGCGAGCCGACGCCGCGATCTGCCCGCCGTCAAAGTCGAGAAGGACTACGTCTTCGATGGTCCGGCCGGCAAGTCCAGCCTGCTGGATCTCTTCGAGGGCAGGACTCAGCTCATCATGCAGCATTTTATGTTCGACCCGGCCTGGGACGAGGGCTGTCCGGTCTGCTCCTACCAGGCCGATAACGTCGGTGACCTGGCCCACCTGCATGCCCACAACACGACGTACGCTGCGGTTTCACGGGCGCCGATCAGCAAGATCGAGCCGTTCCGGCAGCGGATGGGCTGGACCTTCCCGTGGTACTCGTCCCAGGGAAGCGACTTCAACTACGACTTCCACGTGACTCACGACGAGAGTGTCGCGCCCATCGAATACAACTTCCGGACCGCGCAGGAGCTAGTCGAGATGGGCCAGCCATGGGCCGCTCGTCCCGGCGAACAGGGTGCCGTCAGCGTCTTCTTCCGCGATGGTGACACCGTGCTGCACACCTGGTCGGGCTACGGCCCGGTCACTAACCTCCTCAGCGTTACCGACATGCTCCTCGACCTGACTCCGCTGGGCCGCCAGAACGAGACCGTCGAATTGCGCCACCACGACAAGTATCCCTGACGACGGCTAAATCGCGTCCAGTGCGGCGCTATCCGCACCCTCGTGAGCGTGCCGACGTCGACCGGCGGGATGGCTGCGCGAGCAGTGCATCAGGATCGTGCTTTCGCCTCTTGGCGGCTAAGGCGGGACTGGAGCTCGCCGGCTTCGGGCACGCCGAGCTGGGTGTACAGGGTTAGTGCCTGCTGCCAGTGATGGCGGGCTTGCTCGTCTTGGCCCGCCAGGTGGTGGCTCTCGGCGAGGTCGCGGTGCGTGCTTGCCTGGAAGTAGGTGTTACCGATCTCGGCAGCCAGCCGGAGCGCCTCCGCCAGCTCGGCGCGGGCGGCGGCGGGCTGGCCGGCCCCGTGCAGGGCCTCTGCCAGGCTGCGCAGCGTCTGGACCTCGCCATGCTGATAGCCGGCCTGGCGGTGCAAGGCGAGCGCCTGCCGAAGATAGTCGATAGCCTGCTGGTGCTCGCCTCGCCGCACGCTGACCTTGCCCAGATTCAGAAGCTGGTCAGCGACGCCGGTCGGATTACCGGCGCGGCGGTTAATGGTGAGGGCCTGTTCGAAGAAGTCAGCGGCCTGAGTTAGCTGGCCGCGGCGCAGGTGCAGCTCGCCGATTGCCTCCAGCGTCGCGGCTTCGTAATCCTGGTCGTTGGCCCCGCGCAGGACCGGCAGGGCCCGCTGCAGATGGCCTGCTGCCTGGTCGTACAAGCTCAGCTCGGTCTCGACGAAGGCAAGGTGGGTCAGGCCCCGCGCCGCGCTGAGGCTGTCCCCGGCACTCTCGGAGGTCGCGATGGACTGGTGGTAGTAGCCGGCCGCGGATTGGTGGTTGTGCAGCTGTTGCTCGGTGATGCCGAGATTTCCCAGCACCCTGGCCTCGCCTGTGCGGTCGCCACACTGGCGGTAACGCTCCAGCGCAATGCGGTATTCGGCGGCGGCGTCGCGGAACTGGCCTTTATAGAGGGCAATGGAGCCCAGACTCAGCAGCGCGGTCGCCTCCGCGGCCAGGTCAGCCGACTGGCGAGCGGCGTCTAGCGCGTGGCGGTAGATCGTGTGCGCCTCGGGCAGGTGGCTGCCGTAGATCAGGTAGTGATGCAGAGTGTCGGCGAGAGCGGCGGCGTATCGCGTCCAGCCGCGGCCGGCGCAGTGCGCGACAACGGCGACCATGTTGGCCCGCTCCCGATCGAGCCACGCCCGCGCCTCCGCCTCGCTAGCCATCTCCGGCACCGCGACGCAGGCGCGGGAAATTGGTGGCCGCAGGTGAGCTTCGGCTGGGTAGAGCACGTCCATGGCGGCGCCGGCCGCGATCAGGTAGTAGTCGAACAGCCCGGTCAGCGCCTGCCGGGTCCGGCTGCCAGTGTCCCGGGCGGCGGCCTGCTCGCGCGCATAAGCACGCAGCAAGTCGTGCATGCCGAACCGGCCAGGACCGGTTTCCTGGATCAGGCTCGCCCGGTGCAGCCGGTCGAGCATCTTGCGGGTCTGCGCGGTGCTGGTACCGGTCAGCGCCGCGGCCGCGTGCACGTCCAGGTCTTCGGCCGGCTGCACGCCGAGCAGCGCGAACGCATGAGTCGCGTCGTCGGACAGCTGCCGGACCGACCAGGAGAACACCGCCCGGACGTCGGCCCGGTCCTCCCCAGCGTCCAGAGCGTCCAGCCGGCTCGCTTTCAACTCGACGACCAGCTCGGCTAGCGGCGCCGCCGGGCAGGCGACTGCCAGCTCGGCGGCGATCCGCAACGCCAGCGGCAGGCGGGCGCACAGCCCGGCCATCTCGGCTACGGCCTTCGGGTCGGTATCCGCGCGGGGCCCGATCAGCGATCGAAGCAGGCCGACTGCATCGCGGGGCGGCAGCACGTCCAGATCCAGCCGCCGGGCGCCGTCGGCAGCCACCAGACCGGTCAGCGCGTCCCGGCTAGTCACCACCGCCGCACATCCCGGATCGCCAGGTAGCAGCGGCCGGAGCTGCTCGCCGTCGCGGGCGTTGTCCAGGACCACCAGGACCTGGCGGCCGGCCAGCTTGCTGCGGTACTGCCGCGCCCGTTCCTCCAGCTGGTCCGGAATATCCGTACCCGGCACGCCAAGCGTCCGCAAGAAACCGGCCAGCGCATCACCAGGCGGCACCGGCTCGCCCGGGCCATAGCCGCGCAGGTTCACGTACAGCTGCCCGCCGGGGAACCGCCCGGCGACCTGGTGCGCCCACTGGAGAGCCAGCGCAGTCTTGCCGACTCCGGCGGTCCCGCCGACCGCGCTGATCACCACTATCCCCCGCCGGTCCGGGGGCTCACCTAGCAGGTCGGTCAGCGCCGCCAGCTCACCTGCCCGGCCGGTGAAATGCCGCACACACGCGGGTAGTTCCCTGGGTACGGTTCGCTCCGCGCCGGCAGCCGGCTGCGGCGGCCCGGGCAGGTCAAGTGCGGGGTCGGCGGCAAGGATCTGCTGGTGCAGGCTCCGCAGCTCCGGTCCAGGTTCGGTGCCAAGTTCCTCGATGATGACCCGTCGGGCAGCCTGATAGGCGGCCAGCGCCTCGGCCTGGCGACCCGCGCGGTACAGGGCGAGCATCAACAGGGCGTGCAAGTGCTCGCGCAGGGGATGCGCACCGGCCAGCTGCCGCAGCTCGCCGGTCACCTCAGCATGCCGTCCCAGCTGCAGGTCTGCCTCGATACGGGTCTCCAGAGCCTGAAGTCGCAGGTCCGCCAGCCGCGGCACTTCCCGCAGCGCCAGCAGCTCCGATTCCACGTCCGCCAGCGGCTCGCCGCGCCACAACGCCAGCGCTGCGCGCGCCTGGGCTGCTGCAGTTTCCCACGAGCCGCCTCTGGCAGCCTGCCGTGCGGCGCCGAGCAGATCCTCGAACCTGGTCATGTCCAGCTCGTCGGCAGCCACGTTGATCACGTAGCCGCGCGGCTGCGTCCCGATCCGGGAATGGCCCTGGTCCTCTAGCGCCTTCCGCAGCCGCGCCACGTAATTCTGCACCGTCACCCCCGCCGACGGCGGCGGCTCAGCCCCCCACAGCGTCTCCGCTAGCTCGCCCACCGGCACGACCTGGTTGGCGTTCAGCAGCAGTGCCGCGAGCACCGCCCGCTGCTTGCCCGCCTGTACCGGTATCACTGTCTCGCCGCGGCGCACCGCAAGCGGCCCGAGCAGACCGAACTCCATCCCCGTCACCACCCACCGTGGAGCCCCCCGCAGCCGCGTGCTGATCGAATGCTAACGCGATGCTGACGGCCTGGGGTAAGTCTCCGCATATGACAGCACATTGCGGTAGGTGGAGGAGTCACCGTGCCGAATGGCCGGCATGGCGAAACGACACCGGCCGCATGACCCCCAACCGAGTGGAGATGAGCATGGAGTTACGCCAGCTTCGCTACTTCGTGACGCTGGCCGAGGAGCTGCACTTCGGCCGGGCGGCTGAGCGGGAGCACATCGTCCAGTCGGCGCTGAGTCAGCAGCTGCAGCGGCTCGAGCGCGAGCTACGGGTCGATCTGGTGGAGCGCAGCACTCACCACGTCGGGCTCACCATGGCGGGAGCCACGTTCCTGCCCGAGGCTCGCCAGATTCTGGCCCACGTTGGCCGGGCAGCGGACATAGCCAGAAGCGCCGTCCGGTCTTTTCCCGCGCTGCGGGCCGGCATACTCGACGCCAGCTACGAGTCGATGCCGCAGATCCTGCACGAGGTCCAGGCCAGGTACCCGCAGCTCGTGATACACCAGGTCGAGGCCGCGGTGCCGCAGCAGTATCAGCTGCTCGCGGACGGCCGTCTCGACGTGGGCATCGGGAGGGCGGTGCACGCGCCGGCCGGCATCGCCTCCGAGCTGCTCCGTCATGATCCACTGGGAGTGCTGGTCCCCGGCAATCACCGCCTCACCGAGCTGGACCAGGTGCCGGTCGCAGCGCTGGCGCAGGAGTCGCTGCTGCTTGCCGAAGACCTGCATGCACCTGAGTTCAACCAGTTGGTCGTGGAAATGTGCAGGTCCGCTGGCTTCACGCCGACCGTGCACGAGGGCACCGTGCAAAGCGTCCGCGCCGCCGCTGACCTAGTCGCTCAGGGCCACTGCCTCTGCTGCGTCCCTGCCTCGTGCGTGTCCACACTTGCCGGAGCATTCTGGCGACCGCTTACCGAGCCCAAGTCCTGCTATCCGTGGTCAATTCTCTGGCGAGCGACCGATGCCTCGGATCATGTCCAAGCAATTGTCAGGTGTGCCACGGCAATGTCGCAGCGACTGGGCTGGCTGTCGTCGGCCGCGGAGTCGGCTAGGTGTGTTTAAAGGATCGAAACGCATGGTGATGCGGGCAGGCGTCCGGTGGTCATCGATTTCAGTGATTACGTCTTCGATAGTTGGCCGTTTCCGCGGGTCAGCAGACCTGGTGTCATGAACTAAAGAGCATTACATGAACGGCACCAGGAGGAGACGCAGTGAAGCTTGCGCTTAAATTCATCATTCCGGCGATCGCCGCCGGATCCATGCTTGCCGCCGCCGCATTGCCGTCCTCGGCGGCAACCGCTAAGACGGTCACCGCTACCCCGAGGTCCTCAATCACTGTCGACGGCACGACCTACTACCAGATCAAGAACCACGACGGCAAGTGCCTGGACGAGACCGGGGGTTCCATGAAAGAGGGCACTCCGGTACAGCAGTGGACGTGCAACGGCAATTCCTGGCAGTACTGGGCCGTGATCTACAACGACACCGGCTTCGCCTTGGTAAAGAATTACCACTCGGGCATGTGCCTATCCGTGAAGGACAACGACCCTAACGGCGGCGGGGAAGTCTGGCAGTGGCCCTGCAGCAACTCGAACGCTTACGAGAACTGGGACCCCTACTACACCCAGAGCGGTGACTGGTACATTTACTACAACACGGCGGCGTGTGATTTCCCGGAACAGGATTCCTGCGGCTGGCACCCTGACGCCAACAGCACGGCGAATGGGGCCATTATCTACGACCAAGTCGTCAGTAGCACCGCGTATTACTGGGAAACCGGTAGCGCGAATTAGCTAAACACCCGCTTCGTGCTCGGGAACCGGCCCGCTCACCTCGGTGCGGGTCGGTTTCCGGCGCAACGCTCTCAGCCGGGACGGCACAGGAGGCTGACGCCGCCATGCATGATCGAGCGCTCAGTCTGAACGGGTCAGCACCTCGATGCGAACACCTCGACACGATCAGGCAGGTAGCCGTTCAGCCGGGCGGCTGCCGGGAATGCCAGGCCACTGGCGACTCCTGGGTCCGCCTCTTCGTCTGCCAGACGTGCGGCATGGTGGCATGCTCCGATGACTCCCCCGGGCGGCACGCGCTGGCGCACTACCGAGAGACGGATCACCCGATCGTCGGCCTGCTGCAACCGGGGTCCACGTGGAAATGGTGCTACGTACACGGGCGG
Source organism: Streptosporangiaceae bacterium (assembly GCA_030045215.1). The sequence goes on from JASIBJ010000771.1 coordinate 6,922, forward strand.
GCGGTGTGAGCCTGCGTACGTTCGGCCACCTCTCGACTGCATGTACCGTCGCCGCTACGCATCGGCCGCAACGCCGCCAGCGCTAAGCGGCACCCGCGCCTCGTAACTGGGGCCGCCGACTCGCCGATGGTCACACTGCACTGTGCCTGCCGCACGGGCGTGCTAACCCCTGCGTAGCAGCGCTTTACCGGCTCTGACCAGGCGCGCCAGGGAACGGCTCGAGTCGCGGCCGATGGGCTCGAACCAGCGAACAGGCATGCCGAGCACGCGCTGGTCCTCATCCTCAACGATGCCCCGCCTGGCCGAGCCGAGTGGTATGCCCAAGACGCGTTGTGGTTCCTGCTGATCATCTGGCACGGCTAGCCTCCCGGACTGATCATATGCAGGAGGCCGCGGGCGCCCGGAGGCACCTGACGGCATGATCGAGGAGTACTCGCGGCGCATCGGCCGGAACTCGGCGAGGCGCGCGTTGCCGCGGCCTTCGCGGCCGGCGGGCGGATGGTCCGCGACGCGGCGCCCACCTGGTGGCCACTCGCTGACGCCGAGGGCAACGAGGTCGACGCCGCCTCGGCGACCGGGCGCGACTGACGAGGGCCGGCTTTCGGGCCGCGACTAGCGCTCAATGAGCCTGACGCCAAGCGCTGTCGCTAGCTCCTTGCACGCGTTCACCTGGATGCCGATGCGGTCGAGCTCGCGCATCGCTTCAGCCTTGACTGTCTGGCTATCCGTGCCGCGATATCGAGCCTCGCACGCGTCTACCTGCGTCCTGCCACGGCTGACGATCTGATCCTTGAAGCTGTCGTAGAAGTCCGTCCGGCTGAACCACGACGCGCTCGACGCGAATCGTTCGACGTGCTTCGCGGCCACCCGGCCGAACTCGGTAGCCGACGCCGCGTCCTGCACGGATACGAGGGCAATAAGCAGAAGCCGCGTTAGCTCGTCGTAGGCCTGCGCTCGCTCGGGGTAACTCACCCGGACACGTGGGCCACTGCGCGGCGACCGCTGACGCGATACGGCTGGCGCCGGTGGCGAGTGGCGTCTGCTGGCGCTCGTCGCCGTGTAAACCGGCCCAAGTCGGACTCCTAATCTCATGACTGATAGACGCGCGGACTTGATCGACGGATCACCGACTCCACGCTCGCTTGTCGGCGGACATTTCATGCCCATTCACTTGGCAAGGCGCGAGGCCTTCACTAACGGCCGGAACAGGCCACGCCGCTAGCTGCGCGAGAGTCGTGCGCGCGGCTCGCCGGATAGATTCATCCGGGTGAGCGAGCGCCTGCCCGGTGGCGGCATCAAGCTGTCACCCGCCGAGATCGAAGCCCTCGAAGCTAGGTGGTCATCCAGCTGGACCCCAAGCGAAGTGGCATGGCACCTGGCAGGCATCGCAGCGCCCTGGTGCGTGGCCGCGGGCTGGGCGCTGGACCTGTTCCGCGGCAGACAGACGCGGGCGCATGCGGACATCGAGATCGCGATCCCGGCCGTGAGCCTCCCCGAGGTGCGCAGCCGCTTCCCCGGATATGTCTTCGATGCCGCCGGCAGCGGCCGGATCTGGGAGGACGCCACACCGGACGAGCTGGCCGCCGTACATCAGACATGGCTGCGCGACCCGGTCACGGGCAACTATCTGCTCGACGTGTTCCGGGAGCCGCACGACGGGGACACCTGGATCTGCCGCCGCGACGAGAGCATCCGGCTTCCCTACAGCGAGATCATCTACCACACCCAAGACAGCATCCCCTACCTGGCGCCCGAGTTTGTCCTGCTTTTCAAGGCCAAGCACGCCCGCCAGAAGGACCAGGCAGACTTCGAGACGACCATCCCGCACATGACCGCGGCTCAGCGCGCAACCTTGGCCGAGCTACTTGCCCGCGCACACCCGGGGCATCGCTGGCTCGCGGAGCTCTAGGCCGTGCGCTCAGCCAGCCGGCTTCGCAGGCCAGCGCGCGACGGGTGTGGTCAATTGCGCGGTCGGGTATTGGCGCGATGTCCGGAGCCGCCGACCGGCCCGTGCGATGTAGTAACGGGGGCACTCATGACAAATACGAGCCGGAATCAACCAAAGATCCTTAATATACCGATTGGCCTGGATACTACCGGAATACGGCGCGAGTTCGACAGCCTCGGCCCGGTGGAGGTCCCCGCTCACCACTACTGGGGAGCGCAGACGCAGCGCAGCCTGGAGCACTTCAACATCGGAAACGACCACATGCCCACCGAGGTTTACCACGCCTACGGCTATGTGAAGAAGGCGGCGGCGGTCGTCAACACCAGGGCCGGCCGCCTGCGCGAGTGGAAGGGCCGCCTGATTCAGCAGGTGTGCGACGAGGTGATCGGCGGAGCGCTGGACGCGGAATTCCCGCTGTATGTGTGGCAGACCGGGTCAGGGACCCAGTCGAACATGAACGTCAACGAGGTCATCTCGAACCGCTGCATCCAGCTAGTGGGCGGAACGCTCGGCTCGCAGGAGCCGGTACATCCCAACGATCACGTGAATATGGGGCAGTCGAGCAACGACACGTTCCCGACCGCGATGCACATCGCCGCCTACAAGATGACGACCGAGAAGACAATCCCGGCGCTCAGGCGGCTCCGGGACGCGACCGAGCGCAACGCCAGGAAGTGGGCCGACGTGGTGAAGATCGGCCGTACCCACCTGGAAGATGCCACCCCGCTGACAGTCGGGCAGGAGTGGTCGGGATACACAGGCGCGCTCGATGATGCGATTGCGGAAGTCGAGCACGCCACCCGCGGCCTGCTGAAGCTGGCGATGGGCGGGACAGCGGTCGGAACCGGGCTGAACGCCCCGGCTGGGTTCGGCGAGCAGGTAGCGGCGGAAATCGCGAAGATGACCAGCGCTCCGTTCGAGACCGCAGCGAACAAGTTCGCTGCTCAGGGCACTTTGGATCGGATGGTGCGCGCGCACGGCGGGCTCAAGGCCGCGGCGGTGACCTTGTTCAAGATCGCCAACGACCTGCGCTGGCTGGGGTCGGGACCCCGTACTGGCATTCACGAGCTCATCTTCCCGTCGAATGAGCCCGGCTCATCGATCATGCCGGGCAAGGTGAACCCAACCCAGGCTGAGGCCATGCTGATGGTCGCCATCGAGGTCATCGCCTCCGATGTGGCCGTCACGATGGGCGGTGCCGAGGGCAATTTTGAACTCAATGCCTTCCGCCCGGTCCTGATCAGCAACTACCTGCACTCGGCGCTGATCATGGCTGACATGTGCGATCACTTCCGCGAGTTCATGATCGAGGGCACCAAGCTCAACGAGCCGAAGCTGCAGGAGAATATCGAGCGCTCGGTGATGATGGTCACCGCACTGTCGCCCGTGATCGGATACGACAAGGCCGCGGCCATCTCCTACTACGCCATCGACCACAACCTCACCCTCAGGCAGGCCGCTCTCGACAAGGGTGTCAGCGAAGATCTGTTTGACCGGGTCGTCAACCCGCTCGTACTGACGCGCCCGGGCTCGGCCGACGTTCCCGCAGGTGCGAGCAAGACCTGACGGCGGTAGGGCCGGATGGTGCGGCCGCGTTCCATGTCCGCGATCGCCCGGGCGCTGAGCCCTGACTGTTCCCCCAGCTCCTCCTGACTCAGCTCAGGTGCCAGCCTGTGGCGGCGAAGCAGCCCGCCCAAACCCTCCGCCCGGTCCGGCCTGATCTGCTCGCATCTCGTCCTCCAGCGCCCCAGTGGGCGCACAACGCGTATCAATGAGCATATTCCGGGCATGCAGCCGTGAAGGCTTCCGGGAACTCCTCGGACAGCGTTCCTGGCCCCGCGCCGGCAACTGTCGCGTCCTGTGACGGCATGCCTGTGATCATCCAGGCAGTACGGCGCCCTGGCCGCCGGCGACCTGCAGTCGTCCCATACGAGCGGTGGACGCTAATTCGGTGTCGCGTCGCGGCTCGCGGCATTCAAGATCGTTTCGAGTAGCTCGCGGGTGTGCGGCTCGTCGAGAGTCTCGTTGATCCACGTGGCGGCATCGGCACGCTCAGGCGAGCGAGGGTTCGGCGTCAGCCAGTCTGTGGCGGCGGTCTCGGTGATGTGCCCGAGCTGCGCAATGAGCATCGAGAAGTGTCCGCGCCGAGTGACCGTCCCTGGTCCGCCGGCGTCCCGGTAGGCCCGGATCAGCGCGCGGGTCCGGCCTGGGTCGGCGCGGGCGAACTCGAACAGTACGCACCCAAGTTCCTGGCTTGGGTCAGCAGGGCCGCTGTTTTCCCAGTCGATGACGCACACTCCGCCCTGCGCGGTCGGCAGTACGTTGTCGGCCCACAGTTCGCGATGGCAGGTGCGGATCAGTTCCGGAGACTCGATCCAGGACTCCAGCGCGACCAGCTCATCACGCAGTCCGGCCAGCCGCGGAGCGAACGGCGCCCCAGCCGCGCCAAGCTGGTCGACTAACTCGTCCCAGCGATCGGCGCCAACGGGTTCGTGATACCACGGATCCAAAGGACGGGGGTCGTTGACTGACACGCGGTGGATGGCGGCCACGACCGCACCCACCCGAGCCGGATCCAGCCTCGGGTCGGGGGCTTGCAGGTCTACCCACTCATACACCCTGGCTTGCCTACCTCCCAGGGTCGCCAACACGAGTCCATCGGTGGTGCGCCGCACCTGGGGCGCTGGCACCCCGGCGGCGCAGGCTGCCTCCTGGAACGCTGCCGCCATCCGTACTTGGTCCTCATCGCACGGACGGAACGGCACCTTCACCGCCCAGCTCCCCTCGGTGGTATCCAGCCGCCACACCAATCCCTGTTTTCCTCGCGCGACCGGCCCGTCCGACAGCCTGGTCGGCGTGCCGAGATCGAAGCGCCGGGCGAGATCCGCGGCATCCACCAGGCCACCCCACCACAGGCGCGCGGACAGCGCGAGGACAACGACGGTGCGATCCGCTTACTCAGATGACCGGAGACCCGACCCGCAGCGCCGTTAAGGTCCCGTCAGCGACCGGTTCCCGGACCGGGCTCGACGCAAAACTCGTTGCCTTCTGAGTCGCGCATACCCGTGATCGCGGCGTCGCGCCGGATGACTGTCGCGCCCAAAGCCTCCAGCCGCGCGACTTCCGCGGCCATTCCCGCGGGCGCGCGCAGATCCAGGTGCAGCCGGTTCTTGGCGGTCTTTGGTTCAGGAACCTGGTTGACCACATGTTGGGAGCACCCTCCTCGGGCTTGGTGTTTCCGGCGGCGATGCGCTTGTTCAGGAAGGCCTGAGCTTCGGTGTGGCAGCGGATCTGCGTGCCGGCGACCCAGCGGACGGCGGAACTCCCGGTCCACTCCCCTGCGGGGCCGCCATCGACACGGTGGACGCGAGAGTGCCGGACGAAAGATGTTACGTTCGACGCCCCTGAGTGACCGCTCATGCCGCAGGTGGCGTGGTAACCGTTGGCCACTTCGGCGCGGGTAGCACCACTTGCCTCGGTTCCCCTGGCCTGGGAAGGCCTCCCCTTGTGCCACGTTATGCCATGTTGGCACGCTGGCCCCTAATGCACGAACGCGGGCTGCGGGACTGGGCGCGGTGACGCCGGAACGCCGAGGCCGCCGGCGGCAAGTTAGGGGAGAGGCCATGACGCTGATGACAGGCCTGAGGATGACCGCAGGCGGCGGCAGGCGGGCAAGCGGATCGCGGCGGGCGCGTGCCTTCGTGGTGGTAGCGGCGGTTTCGTGCGGGGCGCTACTGGCCGGGACGGGCCTGGCGTCGGCCGCCGCAAGCGCGCCGACGGCGGCGCCGCGGGTGCACTGGGGCTTGGCGGAGGAGGTGCCGGGCCTGGGGGCGCTGAACGCCGGCGGGAACGCTGCGGTTAATTCGGTGTCGTGCTGGCGCCAGGATGACTGCGCGGCGGGCGGGTTCTACACCGACGCCAGCGGGCATCAGCAGGCGTTCGTGGTGACCGAGCACAACGGTGTGTGGGGGCAGGCGGCGGAGGTGCCCGGAACGGCGGCGCTGAATGGCGACACTAGCGCGTCCAGCGCCCAGGTCAGCGCGCTGTCCTGTGCCCCGAGCGGATACTGCGCCGCGGCCGGCGACTACGACAGCGCCGGGACGCAGCAGGTCTTCGTGGTCAGCGAGACGAATGGCCGGTGGGGAACCGCCCGGGAGATACCCGGTGTCGGCAAGCTGAATGTCGGCGGCGACGCCGCGGTCAACACGGTGTCATGCCCGTCGGCGGGCAACTGTGCCGCCGGCGGTTACTACCAGACCGCCGTGCCGGAGGGGACCCCGATCGGCCAGGACTCGCAGGCGTTCGTGGTCAGCCAGACCCACGGCCGGTGGGCCACCGCGGAGGAGGTGCCGGGTATGGAGGCACTGAGCCCTCCGCCGTTTCAGGTCAACGTCGTCGACACGGTGTCGTGCGCATCAGCGGGCAATTGCACCGCAGGCGGGTTCTGGGCTGCCGGTCCCAACGGTGCCCCTGGTCACGGCCAGTCAGGCGGCTTCATGGTCAGCGAGGTGAACGGCCGCTGGCACCAGCTCGTGCTGCCCACTGGCGGCGGAGGGAGCCGCTGGGTGTCGTGCTGGCATGCCGGTGACTGCGTCTCGGCTGGCACCGACCGCGTGAACATCCAGACCAACGGCCGCTGGGGCAAGACGCTCACGTTCGCCGCCCTCAGCAGCAAACCGATCCTCGCGATTTCGTGCCCGTCGGCTGGGAACTGCACGCTCGGCGGCGTACTTGGGTACTACCCGGTTGACCAGTTCGAGCTGCCGAGCGGTGGGTACGTGCTGAACGAGCGGAACGGCCACTGGGGCAAGGCGATCGGCGTGGCCGGTCCGGCGAACCTAGGCCAGATCGACTTGATGTCCTGCCCGTCGGCCGGGAACTGCGGTGCCGCCGGGAACGCCAACCCCAGCTTCGACAACGAGGGCAACCCGATATCCTCGGCGTTCGTGGTCGGCGAGCGGGACGATCGCTGGGCCACCTCGGAACAGCCGCCCGGCCTGCCGAAGCTCAACGCCGGCGACAACTCGTCGGTCAACTCGGTGTCCTGCCCGTCGGCGAGCGCCTGCACCGCTGGCGGGTCCTACACCGACGCTTCCGGCCACTCCCAGGCGTGGGTGGACGGGTGAAGAAGTCGGTCGACGCGGGCATGGGTGATCACCGCCCCTGGGTGGGGTCCGCGCGCGAGCAGCTCACGGCGATCAAGATTGACCGCGGCGTGCCCCCGCGTCAGTACACGAACCTGCAACCGGCAGCGTCACCGATCCGGCCCAGCGCGAACAACTGCGCGAGAGGGTGACCGCGTCACCGGCAGCCCAGGGCCATTCCGCCTCACATCACCGACCCTGCCGTGCTCGACCGGATCGCGGACCTGGCCTGGAGGACATTCTTAACTCCGTGGGGGAGTGGGCGGCACCGGCACCAGCTCGCTAAACCACGTCTGACCTGGGAGCCGGTGAGCGGGATCGAACCGCTGACCTGCCGTTTACAAGGAGCCCGGCTCACCGCCCCGTGCGCTCTGCCTGCACAACGTCGCAGCGAACTGCCCAGAATGCCCTGAACGCACTGGCCATCACTGCGTCGTTATTCCATGCGCCATTCCACACGTACTCCGAGTATGGAGCAGGTCTGTCACAACGCGTGCACACCGCGGGTGCCGCAGGCGGTCCACCCCTTACTCCAGTCACGAGGTGGGCCGCAGGCGGGGGGACGGTTGCAGGAATGTGACGTCGGACATAGCGCCGAGCCGGGACGATCGGCCAAGAGTCGGTGCCCAGAATCGGCTGAGCAGCGCGATCGCCGTAGCCTTGGCTTCTGGTTTGGGCAGCGGGGTTAACTTCGAGCACGAGAATGCCGCGATGCAGGCCGACTGCTAGGGCATCGGTCACTCCAGCGACGGCTAGGGCGTCGCCGCGGACGGGATCGTCATCCGGCTCAGCCACTTTGCTGAATCCCAGATCCGCACCGTGCCGTCGCTGCCGGCGGAGGCCAGCCGCTGCCGGCCCGCCACCGTCACCGCGCACACGCCGGTGACCGAGTCGTGGTGGCCTTCCAGGACCATTGCTGCGTCCTGACCTTTCGGCCCGGGCCCAGCGTGCCCGGTACGGCACCCCTGGCCTGGCGGCCAGCCTGGTGCCAAGCTTCTCCACGGCGTCGGTGACGCTGAACAGCGCTGCCCGCTCGCCCGGCCCGCGGTCGGCGGCTTCCGGGGTCAGGCTCAGCAGCCGCACCCTGTTCCGCGCACCCGGCGTTGCGCGGCCCGCAGCAGAGAGCAGGAGCCGCCGCACGTCGGCGTGCAGGAGGTAGCCGTCGTCGCGAAGCAGCGTGTCGATGATCCCCCCGGCGCCGGCAAGGTCGGGCAGCGACCGCAGCAGGTACGGCGGGACGTTTTCCCAGTGGTACGCCCGGCCGTAAGCGACGAACGCTGCGGCGACATCTCGCTCGTCGCTGGTCCGCGCGGAGATTTGTACCCGGTCGGCCAGCAGCGCGTCGTTGAGGGCCTGGTGGAACAGCCGGAACACTGGTCCGCTGTCGTCGCCTGCCTCGACCAGGAAGTTCGCCCCAGTCGACCGGGCGAATTCCTGCAGGTGCGCCCTGGCGAGCGTCACGCCGTACAGGGCCTTGATCGCTTCACGCCACAACACCAGCGGCAGGCCGGGCGCTTCCGCGAAGGCCAGCGCGGTCAGCGCGTGGCTTGCGGGCAATCGGTCAACCGGGCCGAGGCGTTCGAGGTAGGCGGAAAGCGCTGCCTCTACGCTGGCGGTAAACGCGAGCCGGGCCGGGTTTACGGGATCCTGGTCGTGCATGCCGTGATCGCGGGCGACGAGCCCCGCGACCAGGAAGTTTCCCCGAGCCAGCTCGGCGATCCGGGCGGCGACCGGCACAGCCACCTCATCGTCGCCGTAGGGATTGCCGGCACGCTCGTCCCCCGCCAGCTGCAGGCACACCGGAGTATAAGCCTCTACGTCGAGCCTCCCGCGGCCTCGTCCAGCGCATCGGCCACGTTGAACCGCCCGCCGCGGTCCTCCAGAGCCTCGCGCACCGCGGGCGCCACATCTTTGGGCTCGGCGGGCCGTCTGGCCGGGGCCGCGCGGGCGATCTTGGTGGCGACGTCGAGCGCGGTCTTCGATTTCACGTGCACTGCGCATCCCACTGATCCCACCGTTGCGCGCACCCACGGGTCAGATCCGGGCAGCCTCTTTGCGATCTCGCGATCCGAGGTAGTGACAATCCGGCCGAGGACGGCGGACTTCCCCGCGCCCGGCGATCCGGTTATCGCCAGCACCCGGCGGTCGGGCACTGGCCGGTCCAGCCAGCTGGTGATCCTGGTCAGCGCCGCCGTCCGGCCGCGGAATCGCCAGCCGCGTTCGGAATCAATGCTCACCCCGCGGGCCCTCGGCTGCCAGTGCCGCACCCCCTCCGGATCAGCTGAAAGTTCCCAGCCCCGCTCCCCCAAGGCCACGGTCCCGGCCGCGGCCGCCGACCACCTCGCAGCCAGCCCCGCCAGATCATGCCTGGGCAGGCATCGCGCCGAGCACGGCGAGAGTCGCTACGCCCAGGCCGATCGCTAGCCACCAGCGCGTGCCTTCGCGCGCGAGCAGCACGTACTGCTGGAATGTCAGCTTGCCCAGACCGGGCCAGTAACCAGCCCCCTCAAGTTCAAAGAGCCGGCGATGGACATGTCCTGCAGCCCACAGAGGAAAGCAAGCCTGTCGGAGAACTGAACCTAGCGTTGACAAAGCGACAACGGAGCGGTGACGGATGCGCCGCTATTGTCCCCATCGGGAGGTCGGGAGCAACCGTGAGCGAACGAGCCCACGCTAGGGCGAAGTCTTCGCCGCCACCGTCGACAACGCGCGGCCTTGAGTGGCGTCCGACGGCAAGTCGCGGCTACGACGTTGTCAGCTGGCCCGCTGCGGACCACCCTCAGCAGTCGGTTCGTCTGGAATCCGCTGGCCAGAGACTGCGACCTAGCCAAGTGCCAGCGCGGCCGGTCGACGTGAAACCCAGCATCCGTCCCGCAACTCTTGCTGAGTCGCCGGATATCGACCGGCCGTCCCGCGACAGCGTGCAGGTCACTTGGGACGGCGGCGAGCAACAGGCAGAACGGATCGCCGAGCAGATTACGCACATGCCAGCTGGCGTGCCTCCGGATGAAGCGGCTCATACCGAACTCGCAGAACTGAACTCGCTACCGCTGACAGTCCGGCGCGCTGTTGGCGAGCCGGCGCAGCCTATTGACGCTGAGACGCGCGGCTTCATGGAGGCACGATTCGGGCATGATCTCGGTCATGTGAGGATCCACACAGGGAGCCGTGCGGCTGAAGCGGCTCGCCTGCTATCAGCAGACGCATTGGCAGCCGGGTCCCACGTTCTGTTCGGCGCTGGGCGCTTCTCGCCGACGACCAGTGACGGCAGGCGCCTGCTGGCGCATGAGCTGACTCATGTCTTACAGCACAGCGCGCATATCGGTTCTTCGGTCCCGCCATTCCACCGTGCGGAGGCGCGCCCGCAGAATGCGTGGCTGCCTGAACTGAACCAGCTACTCCCCCCGGTCGGACCCGTGGCTCAAATCGACCGGGTAGAAATGCTGATCAATGTTCTCGGTACGGATCAGCTTGAACGGTATGTTCCGTTGATTCACGCCGACGCGGAAGCCAAGAAGTTCAGCCAGGAGAATGGCGTCCCAGGCATAATCGCGCTGTACGATGCCAGCAGGGAAGGGAAAATTGACGCAGCAGCGGCGCGGCGAGCGCTGACCACGTTTCCCGAGAGGTACACCCGGACCTCTCTAGAAAAGCTGCGGCTCCGGCCCGTCCGGGAAGCGCCACCGAGATTCTTTTTCGAAGATCCCGCTAGCCAGCAGCAGGAGACGCCTGGTGAAGGCGAGCTTCCTCGTCCGGGCAGCGAGGAAAGAAAAGTGGTCTTCGTCGAGTCCGAACTTGCCAAGGCGCGTGCCGGGAAGAGTCAAGTTTTCGTCAGATTTGCTTATCCGTCACTCGATCTTGGAACAAATAAGATTAAACAGGCTAAGGAGTCCATCCTCACTGAAGTCGCTAATGCTATGGCGAGCCTGACCGGGCTGAGTCCCACGTCGAGCAGGGCGGAACGCCGCGAAGAGCTGACCACGCACGCCAAGCTAGGTGAGGCATGGCGCGAGTTTGGCGCCAAATCACCGCTCAACGTATACATAGCCACAGATCCACGAACGGAGATGGAGACGGGCCAGGTGGCCGCCGTGACCACGCGCGTCTTTGTCCGCCTACAGGACATCGGAGATTCCGCCAAACTCCAGGCGGCGATCCGGATTCCGCTGATTATGCTGCGCGGCGGCGTCCTGCCCACTGCGGGCGGACCCCGTGACATCCCGGCTGCCGGGCCGCAGGAATTGCAGGGCATTCTCTTGCATGAGGCGCTGCATGTCATGCTGATCAACAAATCAATTGACGCCGACGCTGTCTGGAACGCGGCTCGTGCGAGCCTGGCAATTCGCGGGAGTCCGTATCTGATGTCAAAAGCCGAGGAGCTTATGCGAAAGTTCCTGATTGCCCAGGAGGAGGTTTTTGCCTACACTAACGAGGCGAGCCTGCGTCCACTAACGGACGAGGAGAGAAAAGACAAGGCATCCTACGAGAGCTTCATAAAGAATGTCGGCATGTTCCTTGACCGTCGGAAAATACCGATTCACGTCAAGTCCAACAGAATTCGCGTGGCGGAGTTGATCGAGGGAAAGCGCGTGGACTGGCAGATTATCTATCAAGTGCCATCAGGAGTTATCGATACGACTGTCGGCGACATCGAATCCATCGAGCTTCTTCTGTCAGTGTTTGTACTCCGGTAGATGCCTCCCGTTTCCTGGCGTGGCGGTCGGGCTTATCTTCCGGCGTGGCACGTAACGTGTCTTCTCACATGGCTCCCCTCTGTGTCAAAGCGCGTTTAGCGATCGGGCTTTAGGCTGTTCGCTAGCGGGTCCGGGAAGTGGCTTATCCGAAGAGCCGGCTGCCGGGGTCAGGCCGGTCACCCTGGATTGCAGACTCGTCCCCGAGTGCCCTCCCGGACCCGTCGCCATGCTCCGGGCGTCCATCATCATCTGGTGGTAGACGATGTCGGACAGTCGTCGTTTGAGTGACCGCATGGCCTCCATCGGTGTCTTGCCGGAGGCGACTTTGCGGTCGTAGCAGGCACGGCGTTCGGTCGGGTTGCGGAGCTGGACGACGGCCATGATGTGCAGCGTCCGGTTGATCTGCCGGTTGCCGGCACGGGAGAGGCGGTGGCGAATCTGCTCGCCGGAGGAGGCGTCGATAGGCGCGGTGCCGTTCCAGGACGCGAAGTGTGACCGGTCGGGGGACCGGGTGATGTCGCCGACCTCAACGAGCAGCCGGGCGGCGCCGGAGGGGCCGACACCGTGAAGGCTGGTGAGCGTGCTGCCGGTTGCGTTTAGCAGCTCGCGCAGTTCTTTGCCGACGGCCTTGGTGCGCTGGTAGATCCGCTCCAGGTCGGCGACCAGCTCGGCGGCTACCCGGCGCCGTGCCTTACCTGCCTCATCCCGTGGCCGGATCCTGGCCAGTAACGCCTTGGCCTGGGCCGCGGACAAGTCTTTCCTGGCGCCGCCGGGGATGAGGTCGAGCAGCAGCCGGTGTAGCTGGGAGACCATCCGGGTGTGGTCCTCGCCCAGTGACCAGCGCCGGTCGGCCAGCACCCGCAGCACCATCAGCTGCTGGTCATCCGCGACAAGGCGCAAGCCGGACATGCGCGTTGCCACGAGGGCTACCGAGTGCGCGTCAGTGGCGTCGGTCTTGCGGCCCTGACCGGTGGCGAACACACGCGCGCGGGCAGACAGCTTAGGCGGCACCTCGACGACCTGCTCGCCGTCCGCAGCACCTGCCGGGCCTCGGGCAGCGCCCGGGCATCCAGCAGGCCCAGCGTCAGCTCCCAGGTCGCCCCGATCAGCCCGCGCCCAGGCGGCGGTCAGCGGCCCGCCCGGCCCGGGGAACACCGCCGCCAGCGCTCCGGCATCCAGGGTCTCCCGGTACCGCCAGTACGTGCGGATCGTTGCACCGTCGGCGAAGGCCGGCGTGGTGACGCTGACGGGCGAGCCGATACTGGACGGTCACCAGGATCTCCTGCCAGTCGCGCTGCGCCTCATCTGGGACATCGACAGCGTCGTCGACGTGGTGGGCAAGATCGGCCTGCCAGCGCCGCCGGCCAGCCGCCGTCTGTCAGCCACGACCTAGCTGCGTGCAGGTTTGGCTGCAGGCTCGGCGCGGCTCGCGCGGGACTTTCGTCTCTACCGCTCATGCCGCCCTGCCAGTAGACAGAGAAGGTCAGGCCTTCGCAGGGAAGAGAGGGAAGAGATGGCACGGGAACGGGCGGTGATCTGATTGTCCGGCCCTGAGATTCTTGGTCAGCCATTGCAGAACAAGGACGCCGCGTTCACCATGCGGGAGCGTGACGACCTGGGCCTGCGCGGGCTGCTTCCCTGGCGGGTGGCGACGATTGACGAGCAGGTCGTCCTCGAGCTTGAGCATGTGCGCCGTAAGACGGATGACGTCGAGAAGTACATCGGGCTCACAGCGCTTGAGGATCGCAATGAAACGCTGTTCTACCGGCTGCTCCTTGATCACATCGAGGAGCTAGCCCCCATCGTCTATACCCCGACGGTTGGCGAGGCGTGCCGCAGGTTCAGTCATCTACTGCGCCGGCCGCGCGGGGTCTGGATCACTCCTGACGACGTGGACCGGATCGCCAAGCTGTTGCGCAATGCGGGCAAGCCGGACGTCCGGCTGATCGTGGCCACCGACAACGAGCGCATACTCGGCCTCGGCGACCAGGGCGCCGGCGGGATGGGCATTCCCGTCGGGAAGCTCGCCCTGTATACCGCCGGGGCGGGGATCGAGCCGCACCTGACGCTTCCCGTGTCGCTCGACTGCGGCACCGACAATGAGGACCTGCTGCGCGACCCGCTGTACCTGGGCTATGCCAAGCCACGGCTCCGCGGCGCCGCCTATGACGCGTTCATCGACGCTTTCGTGCAGGCCATCGTCAGCGTATTCCCGAGCGCGGTGCTGCAATGGGAGGACTTCAAGCAGCACAATGCGATTAGCCTGCTCGACCGCTACCGCACCACGCTGCCGAGCTTCAACGACGACATCCAGGGCACCGCAGCCGTCATAGCGGCGGGCATTCTGGCCGCGCTGCGGCACAGCGGCGAGCCGGTCGCCGGGCAGCGACTGGTGTTCCTGGGCGCAGGCGCAGCCGGGCTCGGGATTGCCCGGCTGATTAGCCAGTTCATGCAGCGGGCAGGCGTCGCCGAGGACGACGTTCGCGCGGCGATCGTGATGCTCGACTCCCATGGCCTGATCTTCGACGGGCGGGCGGACATCCACGAAGACAAGCGCCCGTTCGCGCTGTCGGCAGCCGCCATGGCCCGGTACGCCTTCCCGTCGGCGAGCCAGCACGACCTTGAAACGGTGATCCGCCACGTGGCTCCGACCATCCTGATCGGCACGAGCGGCACGCCCGGCGCGTTCGGCGAGGATGCCATCCGGCAGATGGCCGCGGGGACCCGCTCGCCGATCATCTTTCCGCTGTCGAACCCGACCTCGAAGACCGAGGCCACACCCGCCGACGTGCTGCGCTGGACCGACGGCCGGGCACTGGTCGCGACCGGCAGCCCGTTCGAGCCGGTCGACTTGGCAGGAAGGACCCGGCTGATCGGCCAGGCGAACAACGTCTTCATCTTCCCCGGCCTTGGTCTTGGCGCGGTAGTCGCCCAGGCGCGAGAAGTGACCGACAGCATGTTCCTGGCCGCCGCCGAGACGCTGGCCAGCATGGTCACGCCCGACCGGCTCTCCGCGGGCGCGCTGTACCCGCGGCTGGCTGACCTGCGCAAAGTGTCGCGGGCGATCGCGATCGCCGTGGCAGAGCAGGCCTGCGAGTGCGGCGTTGCCCGGCTGGCGGCCGGACAGGACGTCGATGCCTGTGTGGCGGCGGCAATGTGGACGCCGGACTACCGCCCTGTGTAGCGCTCATACACGGTCATTTCGTCCGGCCGGCGCGCAGCACGGGTCAGGATGTGAACGTCGGATCGGCTGGGTGAGGGCTGGCCACCCCGCCCCTGGGCTCCTCCCAGTCCTCATGCCGGCCGAGCGCCGCGTCGCTATCGGGCGCCTGGCCCTCGGCCGCCCGCTCCAGGAGCTTGCCGAGCTCGATCAGCGAGAGGTCCTCGGTATCGATCGCGCCGGATTTGAGGTACTGCTGCCGGCGGGTGAGCGGGTCGGTTCCCAGGTACACCACAGCCCGGTACGCCCCGCTCGGCAGTCGCTCTATGTGACCAGGGCCGACGCTCGGGCTAGCAGCGAAGCTGCCGTTTGGCTCATTCCACGCCCTGCCGCAGGCAGGCAAAATAAAACGCGCTCTGACCTGGAGCCGGTGAGCGGGATCGAACCGCTGCCCTGCCGTTTACAAGAAGCCGGGCTAACCGCTCCAAGCGCTCTGCCAGCACTAACGCAGCATCGCACGGCCCAGAATGCCCAGAACGCACGGGCGAACGCCGGGCCGTCATTCCACGAGCCATTCCAAGCCTGCGCCCGGTCCGGCAGGCAGATCGGTCACGCTCCGTACCCACCGTGGGTGAAGGTGACAATCCGATCGCGAACCGCGGGGACCCGGAGCGCGATTCGGGGCCCGAAGGCATGCTCCGGATGACCGCGGCTTCGCGCGCGTACCGACCGGATCTGCCGATGACAGCGCGTTTGCACCGAGTTTCCACAGCTCGCAGCATTGTGATTCGGTTCCGTGGCGTGCGGTGCCGCTGAACTGCCACTTCGGGTCATGCTCCCGCCTCCTGACTAGGCGGGCGAACAGGTCAGCCCGCGTCGCGCTGGTTCCCAGGGCATCACAGGCGCGTAGACGTTCAGCGTGATCGTCGGGCTGACGTGGCCAAGCCTCTGCGCGACGACGTGAACGGGCATGTCCGCGACCAGTGCCGGGCGGCGTCCAGCTTCCCGCAACCAGTTGCCGCGGTCGACGTCTTATCGGATGACGGCATCGAGCGAAAGCCAGACACCGCCCGCGCGACGGGTAGGACGCGATCAGCACAGCGGCGCACCGCCACGATAGGTGCGACCCGGGACCGGCCGCTTGATCGCCACCCGCCGTAACGCCCCACGGTCCCGAACGGAAAGGATGGCGGTTCGATGAAAGCGCAAATCAAGACCGGGCTGACCGCGGCGATAGCGGCCGCAGCCATGGCGGCGCTGGGGCTGACTGGCGTCGGGACGGCGGCCGCGAGCCCTTCGTCCGGACCCCAGCCGCAGCCTGCTGGCGCAAATTCCATCACCTGGGTCTCGCCAACTCAGGGCTGGGTGCTGGGCCAATGGGCGTGCGCCAAGGGCAGCTCGAAAGTCTGCACGCAGGTGCTGGGCACCGTCAACGACGGGAAGACCTGGAAGCTGCTGAGCACGCTGCCGGTGACGATTGCCGCGGCCCGGCCAGGCGGCGTGTTCATCCCGGGCATCAGCGAGATCACGTTCGCTAACGCCAAGGACGGCTGGGTGTACGGGCCGCCCATGTACCGGACCGTCAACGGCGGCAAGACCTGGACGGCCATGCGGCTCCCTGGCGGCGCGAAGCAGATGTACCAGATCGTCCCCACCCCGGCTGGGTTCTATGGCATGACCTCGGCGTGCCAGGGTGGTGCCAACCCGCAATGCGAGGCCAAGGGCCTGTCGCTGTGGAAGATCGGCCTGACCGGCAGCACCTGGACGAAGCTCTACCACACGCTGCCATTCAATGTGACTCTCGGCACGTACCTGACCGCGCTCGGCAAGACCGTCTACGTCGTGGACGGCGACATGAAGACGCTGGGCAAGGGCACCTTCCTGGTCAGCACCGACAGCGGCGCGCGGTTCGCTGCCCGGACCTCGCCGTGCAGCACGGCACCGCCGCAAGACTCGGAGATGAAGATGGCCGTGCCGCAGAACGCGACCACGGTCTTCATGCTCTGCGTCGGCAACCCCGGGATGAGCATGGCCATGATGTCGGTGTACAAGTCATCGAACAACGGCAAGACCGATCGGTTTGATGGTCAGATCACTTCCCCAGGCATTGCCCCGTTCGCCTGGGGAATCTATGCGCAGCTGGCGGTCTCGCCGACCGGCAACCTGGCGGTGGCGGCGTCGTCTGACGGCACCTTCATGTACATCAAGGTGAACAAGATGACGAGCTGGGTGTTCCGGATCGCCTTTTCAGAAGTGGCCAGCCCCGGCTGGAACGACCTGGCCTGGATCACCGGCACCGAGGCCTGGGCGGTCTACTCGCCCGTGCACGAGCCGGTTCCGCTTGGCCAGCTCTTCCATGCCACCAAGGCCTTCGCCAAGTACACCACGATCACGCTGAGTTAGCCCGTTCACTCAGCAGCGACGCATCGGACGCCGGTCCGCGGGCGGTCAGCCTTCAGCCGCTGGCCGTCGGCAGGCCGGCGTCGGCGCGGACAGGCTGTGGCTGCCGCCAGCACCCACGATGGCTGACTGACCGGAGGCAGGAGCGGGCGTCTGTGCATTCCGACGACATAACCCGCCTGACCGACACCCTCGCGGGCGTTCGGCACAGGGCATCTGACGGGCGATCTGAATGGCGCTACCACGGACGGCTGGTCGCGCGTCAGCTCGGCGACGTTCATATCGTGATCCGCGCTGATTTCGCTTATCGAGACTCGATCGTGCGGCAGCTCCCCGGTACCCTCAGCGTCACGGCGCGCTACGTCAGGCACATGATGGTCGTCGCTGAACTCGCGAGCGGCGATGCAGGTGCCATTGAGGACGCCCTCGTCTCGGCATGGCAGCTCCAGCGAAGTGGAGGCTAAGCGCCGTCAGACACTAGGACCGCCTGCCCGCCCCGCCACACCCGTGTACACGCTCGCTCGTGCCGCCGGTCGTTCGCGCGTCCGGTTCTGAGGGGGCCGGGCGCAGTAATGCGCCCGGCCTACCCGGCCTCTCCGGGGGCGTGCGGTCATCGGCGGGATCGTCAGTATGTGGATGCGGGCTGGTCCGAGTGCGCCGGGGTAGCCTCGCCTCAGTGTTCTGCGGCGGCCGGCAGGGAGCAGCCGTCCCATCTCATGGACAGAAGGACGATGCGACGAGGCGAGATCTGGTGGGCCGCGTTCGACCAGCGGCGGCCGGTGGTGCTGCTGGCGGAATGCGAGCCGTCTGGGTTCACGGCGATGCAGGTCGTCGCTCCGGCTGACGGCGACATCTCGGGCCTGGGCGTCGAGGTACCAGTCGGCGTCCGGGAGGGGCTGCCGTTTGACGGCGTGGTGCGGTTCGCGTTCCGCCGGCCGGGCGTTACCCCGTGCACCTGGCTGACCACCTTGAACCAGGAGGACCTGATCGAGCGGGCCGGAGCGCTGTCTGCGGCCAAGCTCACCGAGATCGAAGACGCCATGCGAGCCAGCGAGCAAACGGCCGACTGGACGGCGGCTGCGGCGGCCAGACTCAGCGAGATCAGAGCTTGCCTATGACAGCAGGCGCGCGGAAATGGGGAACGACGGCGGGCCAGCAGCGACGGTCACCGCACTCTGCGGCCGCCACACGACCAGTGACACGATGGTGACAGGGCCGGGCTCGGTCCGGCCGCCCGGAAGCTGTCGTCGGAAACTGCGAGCTGACCAGAGAATGCGTCACCACGCCGGTTGCTCTAAGTGACCAGTCCGGCAGCTAGCCATGACGGCAGGCTCGCCGCACAGACCGCGCTCAATGCACGCCGACGCCGCGGCCAGCGCAGCAAACCGTGTCTGACCTGGGAGCCGGTGAGCGGGATCGAACCGCTGCCCTGCCGTTTACAAGACGGCTGCTCTGCCAACTGAGCTACACCGGCGGCGATCGTCCGCCATGCTAGCCCAAGCCCGGCCGACGTGCGCATGCCCAGTCCTGACCTGGGATTCCGCGCTGTGCATAAACCCCCTGCCTGCCCACCAAGGGACGTGAAGCGATGTCCGGTTGTCACCGGCAGAACACTCATCAGGCAAGTCCCAGGCCGTAAGCGTCCGGAAGAGAACGTACGGAAGGCCTTTGGCCAGAAGGTGGTACCAGTGAGAACAGCCCCGGCGAGCATCGCCTGAGGAGGGCTCCCGTAATGCCACGGCATCTGATGACGATGGAGCAGATTCTCTCGATCCTGCGCGACACCCCTGAGCGCCTCAGCGGCTTCGCCCGCGACCTGCCCGAGGCCATGCTGTGCGCTGCTCCTGAGCCTGGCGAGTGGTCGGTCACCGAAATTGCTGTTCATCTCCGGTCGTGTGCCAGGCCATTGAGATGATCGCCCCGACCGACCACTCGACCATACGAGCCGTCAGCCCGACCACCTGGATCAAGAGCACAGACTATTGCAAGCTGGCGTTCTCTTTGTCGTTGCGGGCGATAGCCGGCCACCGGACGTTTGGCAGACACGTAGCTGCGCGGCTTGGGCG
>JASIBJ010000772.1 GCA_030045215.1 Streptosporangiaceae bacterium
CAGATCACCGCCGAGGCCAGCCCGATCTGCAGCGAGGCTCGCCCGCCGTAGAGGACGAGGGTCGCTACGTCCCGTCCGAGCCCGTCGGCTCCGAGGAAGTAGTGACCCAGGCTCCAGGTCGGCCCGATCGGCGTCTCGCCGAGATGGAGGATCCCGCCGCCCTCCTGCATGATCGGCACGGCTTTGCCGTTGACGACGGTCGAGCCGTTCAGGTTCGGGGAGAGCGGGTTGCTGATATGGGCCAGGTCGTGCGCGTACAGCGGCGCCGCCAGGCATGCGACCACGATCAGTACGAACAGCCCCAGCGCCGCCAGCGCGATGCGGTTGGTCCTCAGCCTGCGCCAGGCCAGCGCCCACGGGTTGCGGCCGGCTACCGCCGGCCGCAACTCCGTGGTGCTGACTTGCTCGGCAATTGCTGCCATTAAGCAGTCTCCGTCAGCTTCCGGCGCCCTACTTCGACAGCCACAGCTGGTCGATCAGGATGTACCACTGCGGGTTCCACTTGTAGTTGTGCACGTTGCCGGACAGGATGTCGATCTGCTTGGGGTTGTACAGGTCGACCCAGGGCGCCAGGTTGGTGTCCTCGTGGTCGATCGTCGTCCACAGCGCGGCCGCCTGTGCGGGGTCGGCGGCCTCGATCGACTCGGCCGTGTTGATCTGCTTCTGGATGGCCGGATCGCAGAAAGCGGCGATGTTGGGGCTGGCGTCGCTGTTCGGGACGATGTGCCCGCAGCCGAGCAGCACGTTGAGGAAGTCGGACGGGGCCGGGTAGTCCTGGTACCAGGCCGACCAGGCGACGTTCCACTTGCTGGAGTTCACCGAGTTCTGGACGAACGGGTACTGGACCGCCATCGACAGCAGCTGGGTGCTCGCCTTGTACCCGATGGAGTCGAGGTCAGCGACCATCTGCTCGGCCAGTTCGGTGCCGACCGTGTCGTTGGTGCCGTTCACGACGACCTTGTCGCCGTAGGTGCCCGATTCCTTCACGAGCTTCTTCGCCAGGGCCAGGTTCGGGCCCGACCAGACGGTCTTCGGCCCGGTGGTGTACGGGCAGTAGGCGACGTAGGACGGGAAGTTCGGCGGCAGGATCTGGCAAGCCGGGACCGCGAGCGACGGGCCGCCGGCGATCTTGACATAGGCCGACCGGTTGGCGGCGTAGTTGATGGCCTGGCGGGCCAGCACGTTGTCAAACGGCGCCGTCTTGGTGTTCAGGGCCATGTACCAGTCGGCGGTCAGCGTGTTCACGTGGACCTCGCTGGCGTACCTGGCGCTGTTCAGCATGGACAGGTCGTCGGCAGGGACCTGGTCGCCGTCGAAGACCTCGTTGGCCTCGCCGTTCAGGACCTCCGTGACCTCGTCAGAGACGGGCAGGCCGTACTTCTCGACGATCTCGTTGGGGTATCCGGCCGGCGCGGCTTCCGCGTTCCAGACGTGGAAGTACGGGTTGCGCACCAGCACCGCCTCGGTGTTGGGGTTGTAGGACTTCCACATGTACGGGCCGGTGCCGGGCGGGACGTTGTTGCCGGTGAGGTGCATCGAGGTGTTCTGCGGTACCGCGAAGGCGAACGGCAGCGAGAGCTGGTCCATGAACTCGGGGTCCGCCTGGGTCAGGTGGATCGTGAGCGTCATGGCGGCGTTGTCGGGCACCACGCCCTTGCTGAGGTTGCAGGCCTTGGTGCTGCAGGCGCTCGCGCCGACGATGTCGGAGTAGAAGCCAGGGTTGCCGCCGGGCACCGTGAACTGGCGCTCGAACACCGTCAGCCAGTCGCTCGGCTGCAGCGGCTGGCCGTCGGAGAACTTAATGCCGCTGCGGACATGGAACACGTAGGTCAGGCCGCCATCGGTCGGCAGCGGGACCGATGTCGCGAGGTTGGGGACGATCTTGGTGCCGGCCAGGCCGCCGACCATGGCAAAGCCCACCAGGCCGTCATGGGTGTCGATCAGCAGCTGCCACTCCTGCAGCGTGTAATTCTGGGCCGGGTCCGCCACGCCGAAAGACGAGTTGGCCAGGATCGTGAATATTCCGCCAGCCTGCGGGGTGCTAGCTGCAGGGCTGCTGGAGCTGGACGGGCTCGAGGATCCGCAGCCAGCAGCGGCAATAGCAAGAACTGATATAGCGGCGATGCCCGTCAATCCCGGCTTGCGGGTGCCGAGACTGCGGGCTTTCGTGAGTATATGTCTCATCTCCTGCCTCCTTATCGGAAGTTATACTTTGTTTCATTAGCGAACGAAAGTAGCTCCAGATAACGCTTTGGCAAGCTAGATCACGCTGTCTTCGCTGATAGAGAACTATTTCTGCGCACTGGTACGAGGCACGGTGCACCCTGCACGCTGCTAGGCGGCACCTGCATGCCTGCGCGGGATGTGATGCGGGCCATGAGCGGACCCGATTGCCGGCCAGGAAGCATTTACGGCACAATGATGTTGTGAAAAACGTGGAGCTGGCTCAGGACGCTTGCGGCACCGGCGGTGCCGGGGTGAGCTATGGCCAGGATGGCCTCCGCGGCTCTGAGCCGGGAACCAGGGGCCGGATCGCCCGGCTGATCCTGGAGAACGGCCCGATAACTGCGGCGGGGCTTTCGGCCCGGCTCGGGCTGACGCCGGCCGCTGTCCGGCGGCACCTGGACAACCTGCAGGCGGACGGCATGGTCGAGGTGCGCACCTCGCGCCCCCGCGGCAGCCGGGGCCGGGGCCGGCCGGCCCGCCTGTTCGCGATGACCGACGCCGGCCGCAGCGCGTTTGTGCACGCCTACGACGACCTGGCTGCCAGCGCGCTGCGGTATCTGACGCAGGTCGCCGGTCCTGATGCGGTGGGGAAGTTTGCCCGCCAGCAGGTCTCCGAGCTCGAGCGCCGCTACCTGCCCGTAGTCCAGGCCGCGAGGCCGGCTGACCGGGTCAAAGCGCTGGCAGAGGCCCTGTCGGCCGACGGATATGCCGCCTCCGCTGGTGGTGCACCGGCCGCTGGCGGGGGAGAACAGCTTTGTCAGCACCACTGCCCGGTCGCGCACGTGGCGGCCGAGTATCCCCAGCTATGCGAGGCGGAGACAGAGGCCTTCGGCCGCCTGCTCGGCACGCCGGTGCAGCGCCTCGCGACGATCGCTCACGGAGACGGGATCTGCACCACGCACGTCACGGCGCCTTCGCTCGTGCATCGCTCCACAACCAAAACCAATGAGGCCGGAGGAATCTCCGCATGACCACTACCGCACACCCCGAGCTTGAGGGCCTGGACCGCTACAAGTTCGGCTGGGCCGACCCGGACACCGCCGGCGCGAGCGCGCGGCGCGGCCTGTCCGAGGACGTTGTCCGCGACATTTCGGCGAAGAAGAACGAGCCGGAATGGATGCTGGACTTGCGGCTCAAGGGGCTGAAGTTCTTCCAGCGCAAGCCGCTCCCCACGTGGGGCTCCGACCTGTCAGCGATCGACTTCGACCACATCAAGTACTTCGTGCGGTCCACCGAGAAGCAAGCCGCCAGCTGGGACGAGCTGCCTGCGGACATTAGGAATACTTACGACAAGCTCGGCATTCCGGAGGCGGAGAAGCAGCGGCTGATCGCCGGCGTGGCCGCGCAGTACGAGAGCGAGGTCGTCTACCACAAGATCCGGGACGACCTTGAGCAGAAGGGGGTCATCTTCCTCGACACCGACACCGCGCTCAAGGAGCACCCCGACCTCTTCCAGGAGTACTTCGCGACGGTCATCCCGGTCGGCGACAACAAGTTCGCCGCACTGAACACGGCGGTCTGGTCGGGCGGCAGTTTTATCTACGTGCCGAAGGGCGTGCACGTCGAGATCCCGCTGCAGGCCTACTTCCGGATCAACACCGAGAACATGGGCCAGTTCGAGCGGACGCTGATCATCGTCGACGAGGACGCCTACGTGCACTACGTCGAGGGCTGCACGGCGCCGATCTACTCCTCGGATTCGCTGCACTCCGCGGTGGTGGAGATCATCGTGAAGAAGGGCGCCAGGTGCCGCTACACGACGATCCAGAACTGGTCGAACAACGTCTACAACCTGGTCACCAAGCGGGCAGTGGCCCAGGCAGGCGCGACCATGGAGTGGATCGACGGCAACATCGGCTCCAAGGTCACGATGAAGTACCCGGCTGTCTACATGATGGGCGAGCACGCCAGGGGCGAGACGCTGTCGGTGGCCTTCGCCGGGGCCGGCCAGCACCAGGACGCGGGCGCGAAGATGGTGCACTGCGCGCCGAACACGTCGTCGACCATCGTGTCCAAGTCGGTGGCCAGGGCTGGCGGGCGGACCTCCTACCGCGGTCTGGTCCAGGTCCAGGAGGGCGCCGAGCACTCGAAGTCGACGGTGAAGTGCGACGCGCTGCTGATCGACACCGTCAGCCGGTCTGACACCTACCCGTACGTGGACGTCCGCGAGGACGACGTGGAGATGGGCCATGAGGCCACGGTCTCCAAGGTGTCGGAGGATCAGCTGTTCTACCTCATGAGCCGCGGCATGACCGAGGACGAGGCGATGGCCACGATCGTGCGCGGCTTCGTCGAGCCGATCGCGCGTGAGCTGCCGATGGAGTACGCGCTGGAGCTGAACCGGCTGATCGAACTGCAGATGGAAGGGGCGGTCGGCTGATGTCAGGCCTGCAGGGGGCCGTCGAGACGGCTCCCGTCTCCAGGCTGCACGAGCAGCAGTCGTACGACCCTGAGGACTTCGAGGTCCCCACCGGTCGGGAGGAGGAGTGGCGGTTTACGCCGCTGCGGCGCCTCCGCGGACTGCAGGGAGACGGTCCGTTCGGTGACGGAAAGGTCGGGGTCGTAGCCGACGCCGGTCCTGGGGTCGCCGTTGAAACGGCAGAACACGGCGACCCCAGGATCGGTGTCGCCTACGTGCCGGCGGATCGGGTCAGCGCGAGGGCGTTCGCCGACTTCCGCGAAGCGACGCTGATCTCCGTTCCAGCAGGGACCGAGTCCGACACTCCGACGCACGTTGCGTTCAGCGGGCAGGGGGTGGATGGTGCGGCGTTCGGGCACTTGGTGGTGCAAGTTGGCGACAACGCGAGGGCCGTGGTGGTGCTGGAGTACACCGGGTCGGCAACCTTTGCGGACAATGTCGAGCTCGTGGTCGGGGACGGCGCGTCGCTGGCGCTTGTCTCGCTGCAGACGTGGAATGACGACTCGGTGCACCTGACGCATCATCACGCCCAGCTCGGCAAGGATGCGCGGATGGCGCACACGGCCGTCACGCTCGGCGGCGGTGTCGTCCGGATGGCGCCGTCGGTGCGGTACGCCGGGCCTGGCGGTGACGCGGAGCTGCGCGGGCTGTACTTCGCCGATGCCGGGCAGCACCTCGAGCACCGCCTGTTCGTCGACCACGCGGAACGGAACTGCCGCTCACGGGTGAGCTACAAGGGGGCGCTGCAGGGCGAAGACGCCCACGCCGTGTGGATCGGGGACGTGGTGATCCGCCCGCAGGCCACTGGAACCGACACCTACGAGTACAACAGGAACCTCGTGCTGACCGACGGGACCAGGGTCGACTCGGTGCCGAACCTGGAGATCCTGACCGGCGAGGTCCTGGGCGCCGGCCATGCGAGCGCGAGCGGACGCCTGGAAGATCAGCACCTCTTCTACCTGATGGCTCGCGGCATCCCGTTCGAGGAGGCGCGCAGGCTGGTGATCCGCGGCTTCTTCGGTGAGCTGATCGGCCGGATCGAGGTGCCGGAGCTGCGCGAGCGGATCACCGCGGCGATCGAGGGAGAGCTGGCCTCATGAGCAGGACTGCGGAGTTCCGGCGGGCCTGCGCGCTATCCGACCTGCCCGCCGACGGCGCGCTCGCCGTCGAGGTGAGCGGCCAGCCGGTCTGCCTGGTTCGGACCGGCGGCGAGGTGTTCGCGCTGCGCGACGTCTGCTCGCACGAAGAGGTCCCGCTGTCGGAAGGCGAGATCTACGACCACACGGTCGAGTGCTGGCTGCACGGGTCCTGCTTCGACCTGCGCACCGGCAAGCCGACCGGCCCGCCGGCCACCAAGCCGGTCGCCACCTACCAAGTCAAGATCGACGGCGACGACGTTTTCGTCGCCCTGACGTGACGAAACCGTCATAAGGAGCTAGCCATATGTCCACCCTGGAGATCCGTGACCTGCACGTGGGCGTGACGGACGCGGCGGGGGAGACCCTTGAGGTGCTGCGCGGAGTTGACCTGACGGTCTCCTCCGGGCAGACGCACGCCATCATGGGGCCGAACGGATCAGGCAAGACCACGCTGGCATACGCCGTCGCCGGCCACCCCAAGTACCACGTCACGCAGGGCTCGATCACGCTTGACGGCGAGGACGTGCTGGCGATGTCGGTGGACGCGCGGGCGCGGGCCGGGCTGTTCCTGGCGATGCAGTACCCGGTCGAAGTGCCGGGCGTCTCGGTGTCCAACTTCCTGCGCACCGCGATTACCGCGGTCCGCGGCGAGGCGCCGAAGCTGCGCACGTTCTCCAAGGAGCTCAGGCAGGCAATGGACGACCTGGCCATGGACCCGTCGTTCGCGCAGCGGAACCTGAACGAGGGTTTCTCCGGCGGCGAGAAGAAGCGGCACGAGATCCTGCAACTCGAGCTGCTCAACCCCAAGATCGCGATACTGGACGAGACCGACTCCGGCTTGGACATCGACGCGCTGAGGGTCGTCTCGGCCGGCATCAACCGGTTCAGGGAGGACCCGTCCCACGCCCTGCTCCTGATCACCCACTACCCGCGGCTGCTGCGCTACGTCCGGCCGGATTTCGTCCACGTCTTCGTGGCCGGACGGATTGCCGAGGAAGGCGGCATGGAGCTGGCCGAGGAACTGGAGACCAGCGGGTACGAGCGCTTCCTGAAGGCGGGCGCGCCGGCATGAGCGAGGAGACGCTGTTGCGGCGAGCGGGAGACATGACATGAGCCTCGATGTGGCGCTGGTCCGCAAGGACTTCCCGATCCTGGACCGCTCGGTCCGCGGCGGTACCCCGCTGATCTACCTGGACAGCGCGAACACGTCGCAGAAGCCCCGCCAGGTCATCGACACGATCACCGAGTTCTACGAGCGGCACAACGCCAACATCCACCGTGCCACGCATGAGCTAGGCGAGGAGGCCACCGAGGCCTACGAGGGCGCGCGCATCAAGATCGCGGAGTTCATCGGCACGGCCGACGAGACCGAGGTGATCTTCACCAAGAACGTGTCCGAGGCCATCAACCTGGTCGCCTACTCGATCGGCAATGCGACGGCCGGTGCTGCGTCAGCTGGCACTGCGCCGGCAGGCCTCCGGCTGCGTGCGGGTGACGAGATCGTCATCACCGAGATGGAGCACCACTCCAACATCGTCCCCTGGCAACTGCTGTGTGAGCGGACCGGCGCCCGGCTCCGCTGGTTCGGCGTGACCGCCGACGGCCGGCTGGACCTGTCCGGCGCGGACGAGCTGATCAACTCCCGAACCAGGCTGGTCGCGCTCGCGCATCAGTCCAACGTGCTGGGCACGGTCAACCCGGTGACGGAGATCGCGGCCAGGGCGCACGCCGCCGGTGCGCTGGTGCTCGTGGATGCTGCCCAGTCCGCGCCGCACGGCCTGGTCGACGTGGCCACGCTGGGGGCGGACCTGGTGGGCTTCACCGGGCACAAGATGTGCGGGCCAACGGGCATCGGCGTGCTCTGGGGGCGGCGTGAGCTGCTCGAGCAGCTTCCCCCGTTCCTGGGCGGCGGGGAAATGATCGAGAGCGTCTGGATGGATCATTCGACGTTCATGCCGCCGCCGCACAAGTTCGAGGCGGGCACGATGCCGATCGCGCAGGCCGTCGGGCTGGGCGCGGCGGTCGACTACCTCACCGCGACCGGTCTGGACCGCATCCAGGCGTACGAACAGGAACTGCTGCGGCATGCCCTGGAGGCCCTGGCCGAGATCGACGGCCTGCGTATCCTCGGCCCGACGGAGGCCGTGGACCGCGGCGGCGCGATCTCGTTCACCCTCGACGGCCTGCATCCTCACGACATCAGCCAGGTGCTCGACGACCGCGGCATCGCGGTCCGCGCCGGTCATCACTGCGCCTGGCCGCTGCACCGGGCCATGGGCGTGCAGGCCAGCACCAGGGCCTCGTTCTACCTGTACAACACCCACTCCGAGGTCGACGCCCTGGCCGACGGGGTCCGGCAGGCGCAGAAATTCTTCGGAACTGGTTGATGTTGGTGGGGGAATGATGCAACTCGAGTCGATGTACCAGGAAATCATCCTGGATCACTACCGGCGGCCGCTCCATTCGGGCCTCCGGGAACCCTTCGACGCCGAGGTACATCACGTCAACCCGACCTGTGGCGACGAGGTGACCCTGCGGGTGTCGCTCAAGGACTCCGGCGGCGAGCCCGCGGTGGCCGACGTCTCGTACGACGCGCTCGGCTGCTCGATCAGCCAGGCCAGCGTCTCGGTGATGACTGACCTCGTCATCGGCAAGCCGGTGAGCGAGGCAATGGACATCAACGCCGAGTTTCTCCAGCTCATGAAGTCACGCGGCGGGGCCGAGCCCGACGAGGACATGCTTGGCGACGCGGTCGCCTTCGAAGGCGTGTCGAGGTACCCGGCGCGGATCAAGTGCGCGCTGCTCGGCTGGATGGCATGGAAGGACGCGACCGTGCGGGCGCTGGCCGAACACGGTGAGGGCGCCGCGGGTGACACCCAGGCGGACGGAGACGGCAGGGAGCAGCCATGACCGAGAATCACACCGATCTCGTGACCGAGCCCGCACAGGCCGACAGCGGCCCGGCGGGCGGCCCGGAGACTGACGACGTGCTCGAGGCCCTGCGCGACGTGGTCGATCCTGAGCTCGGGGTGAACGTCGTCGACCTCGGCCTGGTCTACGGCGTCGCGGTCGAGCCGGACCGGACCGCGACCATCGACATGACGCTCACCAGCGCGGCCTGCCCGCTGACCGACGTGATCGAGGACCAGACCAGGATGGCGCTCGACGGCCTGGTGCAGGACTTCAGGATCAACTGGGTGTGGCTGCCGCCGTGGGGTCCGGAGCGGATCACCGAGGACGGCCGCGAGCAGCTACGGGCGCTCGGCTTCAACGTCTGACCCGGCGGCGCGCGGGATGATGGACCCGCGGGCTCACCGGCGGGCGCCCGGCCCGGCCAGGGCACGCCCGGCGAGAGTGCCGGTGAACGCGCCGCCGCCGATCGTGATCTGGCCGTTGACCAGCACGTCGGTCACGCCGGTCGCGAGCCGGTGCGGGTGGTCGAAGGTGGCGTTGTCGGCCACGGCGACCGGGTCGAAGATCACCACATCGGCGAAGAAGCCCTCCTTGAGCTGCCCGCGCCCGTCCAGGCCAAGCGTGGCCGCGGGCTGGCCGGTCATCTTCCTGATCGCCTCGGGCAGGGTCAGCACCCGCTCGTCCCTGACGTAGTGGCCCAGCACCCTGGCGAAGCTGCCATAGGCCCGCGGGTGGGTCGGCGCCTCCAGGAACTTCCCTTCCGGCGCCATAGACGTGCCATCCGAGCAGATCGAGACCCAGGGCGTGCCCAGGGCCTTGCGCAGGTTGTTCTCCGACATCGAGAAGAAGGCCACGTCGATCCGCGAGCGGTCGCTGGCGATCAGGTCGAGCGCCGCCTCAATCGGGTCGCAGCCCTTGGCCGCCGCGACCTGCGCTAGCGTGCGGCCCTGGAAGCGGCGGTTGGCGTCGGTGGTCGCGTGCAGGATCAGCACGCCCTCGGCGCTGCTGACGTCGCCCCAGCGCCCGCTCTGCTTCAGCTCGCGGCGGATCTCGGCGCGGACGCCGGCGTCGGCGAGCCGGTCGTAGAGGGTCGCCGCCCCCCCGGAGTGGAACCGGCCGGGGATGATCGTGGTGAGCCCGGTAGAACTGGCCGTGTACGGATACACATCGGCGGTGACCTGCAGGCCGGCCTCGCGGGCCCGCTCGAGGCGGGCGATCGCGCCATCCATCAGGTGCCAGTTTCCCGTGCCTGCCGCCTTCAGGTGCCAGTGCTCGCCTGGCAGCCCGGCCTCGCGGCAGATCGCCAGGAACTCCTCGGTGGCGGCGAGCAGCCCGGCGCCCTCGTCGCGCACGTGCGAGGCGTACCGGCCGCCGTAAGCCGCCGCGGTCGTGCACAGCGCGGTCAGTTCGGCTGTACTGGCGTAGCTTCCTGGCGGGTAGATCAGCGACGATCCGATCCCGAGCGCGCCGTCGGCCATTTCCTCGGCTACCAGTCCCTGCATGGCAGTGATCTCGGCTCTGGTCGCCGGCCGGTCGGTGTAACCAACGACGTTGGCCCGCAGGGTCCCGGCGCCGATGAATGATGCCACGTTCTGGGCCGCCCCCCGCCGCTCGACATGGTGCAGGTACTCGGACAGGCGGTTCCAGCAGATCTCGTAGTCGCCATCGCGGGATTGCGCCAAGCTGGCGCGCATGTCCGGCGTGAGCGGGCCCATGGAACTGCCTTCGCCGAAGATCTGCGTGGTGACGCCCTGGGCGAGTTCGCCCAGCGACCGCGGGTCGGTCAGGATGCTGAAGTAGGAGTGGCTCAGGATGTTGATGAAGCCGGGGCAGACAACCCTGGCCGAGGCGTCGATGACCTTGCCCGCGCCGGCCGGCTCGACTTCACCCGGCTGCCTGACCATGACGATCCGGTCGCCCGCGACCCCGATGTCGGCCTTGACCGGATCTCCGCCGTTGCCGTCATGGATCTCGCCGCCCACAATGAGCACGTCCAGCACCCGCTACCTCCTTGCAACCTGCGGTCTAACACCGTAACGGCGGACCCGCGGAACTGACAGATCGGGGCAGCTCACACGATTCACGGAGCTTTACGTAGTGTTTGCCTCACGCACGGTCCAGGCCAGATAATGCGGAACGCACATTCGGCTCGGCCTGGCAGGCGGGGAGGACGGTTGGGTCACAGCGCGCCGCCGCCCGCGGCTCCGCCTGGCTTCATCCCTGGCTCGCGGGTGGCCGGCTACCGGCTCGAAGAGCAGATCGGCCGGGGCGGCATGGCCGTCGTCTTCCGTGCCCATGACGAGCGCCTGAACCGCCAGGTGGCGCTCAAGATCCTCGCGCCCTTGCTGGCCGCGGACGTGGCGTTCCGGCAGCGGTTCATCGCGGAGTCGCAGGCTGCAGCGGCCGTGGATGACCCCAATATCATCCCGATCTACGAGGCTGGCGAGGCCGACGGCGCGCTGTTCATCGCCATGCGGCTGGTGCGCGGCGGCGATCTGAAGACGATGGTCGCGCAGCATGGCCCGCTGTCGCCCGGCCGCGCCGAGCCGATCCTGTCGGCCGTCGCCTCCGCGCTCGACGCCGCCCATGCGGCCGGGCTGATTCACCGGGACGTGAAGCCAGCCAACATGCTGCTTGAGACGCGCGCCGGGCGGCCTGATCACGTCTACTTGTCCGATTTCGGGGTGAGCAAGGCGGCCCTGGCGACAACTGGACTTACCAGCAGCGGGCAGTTCCTCGGAACCGTGGACTACGCGGCGCCCGAGCAGATCCAGGACCGGTCGGTGGACGGCCGGACCGACCAGTATGCGCTGGGCTGCTCGGCCTTCGAGTTGTTGTGCGGGCAGCCGCCGTTCTTCGGCAAGCAGTGGATGGCCGGCATGTACGCGCACGTGTCGGAGGTCCCGCCGCTGCTCACCTCGCTGCGCCCCGACCTGCCGGTTGCCGTCGACCAGGTGTTTGCCAGAGTGCTCGCGAAATCCCCCGACGACCGGTATGCCACGTGCCAGGACTTCGCGGCTGCCCTGGCGTCGGCGCTTGGAGCGCGCCGCTACGCGGCGCAAGAGCCCGCCGGGACCCGTCCGCGCCCGCCGGCCGACCTGGCCGACGACGACGCCACGCTGGCTCCGGTTGCGGCCCGGAGTTATGCCGACGGGACCAGCGGAGCCAGCCTGCCAGCCGCGGTCGGCGCCCGCGCGTCCGGCCAGGGCGGGTCAGGCCGGGGTGAGTCAGGCCGGGGTGAGTCAGGCCAGGGCGAGTCCGGTGGCCGTCCGTTGAGCCAGCCTCGCGGCACCGAGCCGCTGGCGTTCATGAGCGCCACGGTCGGCGGGCACCCGGCGGCTCACAGCCGGGTCCGGCCGCTGCGGCTCCTGGTCGCCGCGGGCGGGGCCCTCGTCCTTGCCTGCGTCGCGGCGGCGACGGCGCTGCTCGCCACCCGAGCGAGCGGGCCGACCAGCTTTCAGTTCGCTCAGCAGGACTTCCCCGGTGGCCTGACGCTGCGTCAGGCCTGGTCTCTCACCGGGCCTGACGGGTCGTTGCTCGAGGTGACGATGACGGCGGCCAACACCACCGCCGCGCCGCTGACGGCCCAGCTCGAGGAGCCGGTGCCCAGCGCGGTGGCGGCCGACCCGCACCAGCTGACGTTCCATCCGGCGGCCAAGCTGCTGACCGCCAGCCGGGTGGCCGTGTGGGACCTGTACCTGCCGCCCCGGCACTCGGTCGTCGTGCGCTACCAGGCAGCCGAGCCGCCGGACGGAGCGAGCCAGGCCAGGCTGCTGCGGCTGGCGGGGGCATTCGCAGCGGTGTCGGGGCAGGAGGTCCTCGAGCCGATCACGCCAGGAGGCGTGCTGCAGTCGGTGATGATCACGCCAGCCAGCCTTCGGCTGACGGTCGGCCAGAGCGCCAGCCTGACCCTGTACGGAGACTTGTCGAACGGCAGGCGGGCGGGCGCGAGGATGCTGGCCGGGGCGGTCTGGACGACGGCAGATCCGGCCGTCGCCGCCGTGAGCTCCCGTGGCCTGGTGCTTGCCGAGTCCGCCGGAGTGACCGAGGTGACCGCCCGCGTCGGGCACATTCGCGACTCAGTGATCGTGACCGTTCTCGGTCTGGGCGCGGGTCCGCCGGTACCCGGCTACGGCGGCAGCCCGCCGCCCGGCGGGTCGAGCAGCTCGCCCTCGCCGTCGCCGAGCCTGACGCCATCGCCCACCCCGACGCCGTCGGGCAGCCCCAGCCCGACGCCGAGTTCGACGCCGAGTACGACGCCGACGCCCACCCAGTCCGCGGCGGCCAGTTACCCGGTCCGGTGACGGCTGGTAACCGGCGTCGGCTAGACTCGCCCCATCATGACTGGCGGCCTGCTTCTTCCTGGCCGCGGCGAGGCCCGGTAACCACTCCGGTCGGCCCCTCGTCGCGGGCCGTTTAGCTGCGCCGACCGAAACCGAGCGGTTCCGATCCGACCTCAGGAGCAGCACAGTCATGAACAATTCCGCGTTCCGGCAGCGCCCGTCGGGCATGCCCTGCCACCGTTACGCCTCGTTCCCCTCCGTAGCCCTGCCTGATCGCCAGTGGCCGTCACGGGCGATCACCGCCGCGCCCAGGTGGCTGTCGACCGACCTGCGGGACGGCAACCAGGCGCTGATCGACCCGATGAACGCCGCCCGCAAGCAGGCCATGTTCGAGTTGCTCGTGCGGATGGGCTACAAGGAAATCGAGGTCGGGTTTCCGGCCGCCAGCCAGACCGAGTTCGACTTCATCCGGGGGCTGATCGAGAGCGGGTCCGTGCCCGACGACGTGCGGATCTCCGTGCTCACCCAGGCCAGGGAGGAGCTGATCGAGCGCACCATCCAGTCGCTGGCCGGCGCCAGGCAGGCCACTGTGCACCTGTACAACGCGGCCGCACCGATCTTCAGGAAGGTCGTATTCGGCTGGGAAGGCGACGGCCGGGAAGAGTGCAAGGCGGTCGCCGTCGAGGGTACCCGCGCGGTGATGAAGTATGCCGAGGAGTACCTGGGCGGCACCGACTTCGGCTACGAGTACTCGCCGGAGATCTTCATGGACACCGAGCTTGACTTCTCCCTGGAGATCTGCGAGGCGGTCATGGACGTGTGGGAGCCCGGCCCGGACCGGGAGATCGTGCTCAACTTGCCGTGCACGGTCGAGCGGTCCACGCCGAACGTGTACGCGGACCAGATCGAGTGGATGAGCCGCAGTCTGTCCCGCC
>JASIBJ010000773.1 GCA_030045215.1 Streptosporangiaceae bacterium
CCAGGGCCCCGACCTCGGCCTCGAATTGCTGGAGGTTTGTTATCTGGGATCCGATGTGGGCGTGCAGCCCGCGCATGTCGATCATCGGCGCTGCCCGCATCCGGGCGAGCGCCTCCGGCACCTGCTCGACCGGCACGCCGAACTTGGATTCCTTGCCCCCGGTCGCCAGGGCCGCGTGCGTGTCCGACTCGATGCCGGGGCTGACCCGCAGCAGGACCGGGGTGCGGCGTCGGGCCAGCCGACCGATCCGGTCGATGTCGTCGAAACCGTCGACGATGATGTAGCCGATCTCCGCGTCGAGGGCGGCCCGGATGTCGTCGTCGGACTTGGCGTTGCCGTGCATGACGATTGCGGCCGGATCGGCCCCGGCAGCCAGCGCGATACGCAGTTCGCCTCCGCCGACCACGTCGAAGCCGAGGCCTTCGCTTGCGAGCACGCTGATCATCGAGGCGGAGGGGAACGACTTCATGGCGAAGCAGACGCGGCCGTCCGGATGCCTGGCCGCCAGGCCGTCCACGTAGGCGCGGGCCCGGTCCCGGAGGGCCTGCTCGTCGATGATGAACGCCGGCGTGCCGAATTCGGCCGCGAGCCCGGTCAGGGAGCAGCCGCCGATCAGCAGGTCGGAGCCGTCGATGGCAGCGTTGGGCGGCAGCAGTGAAAGATCGGCCATACTCGATGCTTACCGGACCGGCAGCCCAGAATTCAAATCCGCCACTTCCATACGCTGACGTACCGCCTCGTAGGTGATGATCGCGGCCGACGTGGAGACGTTCAGCGAGTCCGCCCGGCCGAACATGGGGATCCGAACCCGCAGGTCAGCCTGGTCCAGCCACTCGGTAGTCAGCCCGGTCTGCTCGGCGCCCACGGCGATGGCGGTGGGGCCGGTCAGATCGGCTGCGGTGATGAGCTGCGGCGCGTCGGGCGTCGCGGCGACGACCTGGAGGCGGTGCGCCGTAATCCAGTCCAGCACCTCGGCCGAGGTGCCAGAGGCAACCGGCACGGAGAACACGGTCCCCTTGCTCGCGCGCACTACGTTCGGGTTCCCCCAGTCGGTCACCGGATCGGCGGCGATGACGGCCGTGACCCCGGCGGCATCGGCGGTCCGAAGGATGGCGCCTAGATTGCCCGGCTTCTCCAGCCCGGCGCAGATGAGCACCAGCGGATCAGCGGGCACGTCAAGGTGACTCAGGCTCGCCTCGACGGCCGGCACCACCGCGAGCCATCCGTCGGGTCCTTCACGATAGGAGATCTTCTCGAACACCGGCCGGGTAACCCGGATGACCTCGGCGCCGAGCGCCACCACGTTGCCCGCCAGGCTCAGGCCATCCGGGCTCGACAACTCAGGGCAGTAGTACAGGGTCCGCGGCCGCACCCCCGCGGCCAGCGCGAGGCGCACTTCGGCGAGCCCTTCGACGAGCGTGACCGCCGCCCGTTCCCGTTCGCGCCGGCGCCGCAGGATGACAAGCTGCTTGATCCGGGGATTCGCCGGGCTGGTGATCTCCAGCTCGGCCTCCCGGCGCCGGTCGGCGATCATGGCGTCATCGTAGTGGTGCGCTGGTCCTGGCCACCCATGCGCGAACGCGCCCGGCACGTGGGGAGCACTTCCCTTGCCCTGTACTTTCCCATGCCCGACAATCAGACGCTAAGTCCGTCAATCACTGATTAAGCCGGGTGTGACGCGCAGCTGAACCGCGCAGCTGAACCGTCAGTCCGCTGGTTCACCCTCCGAGGCGGAGCAGGGCAGTCGGCATGCAGCATTCACCCCGTTTTCTGAAGTCCGCAATCCGAGCGACCATGCTCGTGGCCGCGTGCGCTGGCCTGGCGGCCGTGCTGATCCCGGCAAGCGCTGGCAGTGCAGCGGCCGCCAGCAGCGGCTACACGGTGTCGCTCGTTCCCGTTGCCGCAAGCGGGAGCAACGTCGCCATCGACCCGGTGACCGGCACCCTGTACGTGACCAACGGCAGCGGCGAGCAGTTGATCGTCGTTGATGGCGCAACCGGCACCGTCGAGGCCACGTTGAGCCTGGGCCACTATGCCGGCGCGGTCGCTGTTGATCCGACAACGGACGTGGTCTACGTCGCTGGCTACGTTTCCTATGCCGGCGCGGCCAGCGTGGTCGTCGTCAACGGCAGCACGAACACAGTCGCCGCCACGATCTCCGAACCAACCGATTCGGAGCCCGAGGGCATCGCGGTCAACAGCACGACGGGCACGGTGTACGTCGCGAACTACGCTGCCCGCAACGTGACCGTGATCGACGGAGCTACGAACGCGATCACCGCCACCGTCAGCACGGGCAGTACCAGCCTTCCGTACAAGGTGGCAGTCGATGACTCGTCGGACGTCGTCTGGGTGGCGGACTGGACCGGCCGTGTGATCGCCATTGACGACGCTGACGGAGCGAGGCCGCCTGCCCAAGGGCCTCAAGTTCAGGGCTGGACGCGACGGTACAGCGGTCCTGACCGGCGATCCCGCCGCTGCCGACAAGGGCCGGACCTATGTGATCACCATCATCGCGGCGAACGGAGTCAGTCCGTCCGCACGGCAGGCCTTCAGGCTGACGGTGTCCTAGTCCGGCCGAGGTCGACGACCGCTGCAAGCGCCTCCTCCCAGGGAAAGTCGCTGACGTCAGCTTCTCCGGCGGCGGGCCCGGTCAGTACACGCACGCCCCATGAGGTCAGCCTGGCCAGGCTCTCCGCCAGCGCCGGGTGCGCGGCGTGCGCGGCGTTGGTCCACGGCACCGCTACGACAGGCAGCCTCAGCCCGAAGGACTCCACCAGGACGCCGAGCGGCAACGTGTCACAGATGCCCGCTGCCCACTTGTTGATCGTGTTCACGGTCGCGGGGGCAACGATGATCGCGTCCGGCGGCGGCAGCACATCCGGTTCGCCAGGGTTCTTGTACTCGCTGCGAACGGGATAGCCGGTCAGCTGGGCCACCCTGGACGCGTCCATGAACCTGACCGCGGACGGGGTGGCGAGCACGCAGGTCGTCCACCCGCCGGCCTGCGCGGCCGCGACGAGACGCGCGACGTCGCGCGCGGGCGGAGCCGCGCACGCGATCACGTAGAGGACCGGCCGACCCACAGGCTCAGGCGTCGTAGTCAACGGTCAGCTGGTCGGTGACCGGCAGCGACTGGCAGGTGAGCACGAACCCGGCGTCGAGCTCGGACTGCTCGAGCGCGAAGTTGCGGCGCATGCGGACCTCGCCGGAGCGCAGCAGCGCGCGGCACGTCCCGCACACCCCGCCCTTGCACGCGAACGGCAGGTCCGGCCGGGCCAGCTGCGCGCCGTCGAGCACCGGCGTGCCGGCCGGGATCGTGGTCGTGCTGGTCCGGCCGTCAAGGACGACGGTCACCTCGCACCCGCCAGTCAGCGGCTGCTCCTGGTGCCGCTCCTGGTCAGGCGGCGCCTCCTCGACGTAGAACAGCTCGCGGTGCACCCGATCGGCCGGGACGCCGAGTTCGGCCAGGACCTGCATCGCGTCGGTGACCATGCCGTACGGCCCGCACAGCCACCAGTGGTCGATGCTGCCCACCGGACAGAGCGCGGGCAGCAGCCGGCGGAGCCGGGCGGCGTCCATCCGCCCGCTGAATAGCTCGACCTCCTGCGCCTCGCGAGACAGCACGTGCGCGAGCTGGAGCCGCACGGGATAGGAGTCCTTCAGGTCGGCGACCTCGTCGGCGAACATGACGGAGTCGGTCCGCCGGTTTCCGTAGAGCACCGTCGCCTCGGCCTCGGGATGCTGCAGCACCGATGCGGCGATCGACAGCACGGGCGTAATCCCCGAACCGGCGGCGATCAGGACGTGCCGTCCCGGTACGCCCAGGTCGGGCGTGAACGACCCGGAAGGCGGCTGAACCTCGATCCGGTCACCAGGTCCCACCTCTCGCGCCAGCCAGCCCGATATGGCCCCGCCGGGCACCTCTCGCACCCCGATCCGCAGCCGCTGCCCGGCCGGCGCGCAGATCGAATAAGATCGCCGCTCTTCCCGTCCGTTGATAACCTTCCGCAGCGTGAGCGACTGGCCAGGGCGGAACGAGTAGTCCTCAGCAAGCTCGCCCGGCACGTCAAAGGTCACCGCCACGGCGTCATCACAGAGCCGGTCGACCCGTGCCACCGTCAGCTCCCGGAACTGGCGCCGCGCGCCAGCGGCCGCGCCCGGCCCGAGCACCTCCGCCGTCATGGCTCAGATCTCCTTCACGTGCTCGAACGGCTCGGAGCACGCCCGGCACCGGTACAGGTCCTTGCACGCGGTGGCGCTGAAGGCTGCCGTCCGCTGCGTATCGTCAGATCCGCAGGCGGGGCAGATTACCGTGCTCGCGGCCAAGGTCAGCGTCAGCGGGACCGGTCCGCCTACGGCCCTGCGCGGGGCCGATCCAGGCGGCGCGATGCCTGCCGCCGCCAGCTTGCGCCGTCCGGCGTCGGTGATCCAGTCGGTCGTCCAGGGCGGGCTGAGCACGGTGTGCACCTCCACCGCGCCGAATCCCGCGGCCGCCAGCCGACGTGACACATCCGCGCGCATCTCTGCCATCGCCGGGCAGCCGGAGTAGGTCGGCGTTACCGAAACCACGACCCGCTCCCCGTCCGCGGTCACCTCCGCGGTGACATCCCGGATAATACCTAGGTCTGCCAGGGTTAGCATTGGTAGTTCGGGGTCGGGCACGGATGCCACCACCTCGCGCGCCCTGGCCACCCTGGCCGGGTTCAGTGCCGTCACCATTCTGCCTCCGGCATTGACCGGGCGATGCTCTGCAGTTCCGCCAGCAGGTAGCCCATCGCCTCCGTGTGCACGCCGTCCCGCCCGGCCTGGCCGCCTACCCCGGCCAGGGCCGGTACTTCCGGCCAGTCGAGCGCAGCCGCGGCCAGCACGGCGGCGAGCACGTCGCCGACCTCGTGCCTCGTTAGGGCAGGATCTGCAGCCACCCCGGCGGTGATCATCCGCCGCTCGACCTCGGATACGGCGAACAGCTCAGGGACCAGCGGCGCCACCGCCGCCAGGCCGGCGATCATCCGCTCGCGGGAGTAGTCCGTGCCGTCACCCAGCCGCAACACCCACTGAGCCGCATAGTCGCGGTGGTAGGCGACTTCGCGGACCCCCTGGGCCGCGACCGCGGCGAGCACCGGGTCCGCCGACGAACGCAGCTGCTCCAGCAGCGCAAGCCGCCAGGTGCTGAATACCAGCAGGCGGGCGACGAGGGCGGCGAAGTCGGCGTCGATGACCTCAGCCAGCCGGACACTGCGGAACTCGCGCTCCATCCGGCCGAAGGCAAAGTCGTCCTCGGTCCGCCCGGAACCGTCGGCCGCGCCGGCCCGCGCCAGCAGCAGCCGGGCCTGGCCAAGCAGGTCAAGCGCGATGTTGGCCAGCGCCGTCTCTTCCTCGAGTTCCGGGGCATGAGCCAGCCACTGCTGCAGCCGGTGCGACATGATCAGCGCGTCGTCACCGAGCATGAGGCAATACGTCGCCAGGTCTGCGCCGTCCACCTCGGCCGGCACCGTGGTGTCGACACCGGCCAGCGGGTCGGTGAAGCCCGTCCCGTAGGCCCACCGATGGCCGATGTCCTCGCCGCCGTTGATCGCCTCGTAGGCGGTGTCGAAGCCCATAGTCATCTCAGATGTGCGGCACTGAGTCGGGGATCTCGTAGAACGTCGGGTGCCGGTACACCTTGTCGCCCGCGGGCGCGAAGAAGGGATCCTTCTCGTCCGGGCTGGACGCAGTAATGTCGGCGGCCTTGACGACCCAGATGCTGACGCCCTCGTTCCGCCGGGTGTACAGGTCGCGGGCGTGGTGCAGTGCCATGGTGGCGTCGGCAGCGTGCAGTGAGCCGACGTGCACATGGTTCAGGCCGCGCTTGCTGCGCAGGAACACCTCGAACAGCGGCCAGTTCGAGCGTGTTTCCCGCTCAGCCTCCGGGGCGCTCATAGGCACCGCCTTCCCTCGTCGCTCCGCGCTTCGTCGCGTGGGCAGCCGCCGCGTCCCGCACCCAGGCACCGGCCTCGTGCGCGGCCCGCCGATTGGCGATGCGCTCGGCGTTGCACGGCCCGTTCCCGCTAATAATGCGTTTGAACTCGGCCCAGTCCGGCTGGCCGAAGTCGTAGTGCTGGCGCGCCTGATTCCAGCGCAAGTCCGGGTCGGGCAGCGTGACTCCGAGCACCTCGGCCTGCGGCACCGTCATGTCCACGAACCGCTGCCGGAGGTCGTCGTTGGTGTGCCGTTTGATGCGCCAGCGCATCGACTGCTCGGTGTTGGGCGAGTCCGCGTCGGGCGGGCCGAACATCATCAGCGACGGCCACCACCAGCGGTTCGTGGCGTCCTGCACCATCTCGCGCTGCGCGTCGCTGCCCCGCATCATCGTCAGCAGCAACTCGTAACCCTGACGCTGGTGGAACGACTCCTCCTTGCAGATGCGGATCATGGCCCGCGCGTAAGGGCCATAAGACGACCGGCACAGCGGCACCTGGTTACAGATCGCAGCGCCGTCCACCAGCCAGCCGATGACGCCGACATCCGCGAACGTGAGGGTCGGATAGTTGAAGATCGAAGAGTACTTCTGCTTCCCGGTGATGAGCCGGTCGGTCAGGTCGGCCCGATCGGCGCCCAGCGTCTCCGCGGCCGAGTAGAGATAGAGCCCGTGGCCCGCCTCATCCTGAACCTTGGCCAGCAGGATCGCCTTGCGCCGCAGCGACGGCGCCCTGGTCACCCAGTTCCCTTCCGGCTGCATCCCGATGATCTCCGAGTGCGCGTGCTGAGCGATCTGCCGGATCATCGTCTTGCGGTAGGCATCTGGCATCCAGTCGCGCGGCTCGATCCGCCGGTCCCGCGCCACCGTCTCCTCGAAGTACCGCTCGAGCTCATCTACCCCGGCAGCCGCACCTGGCTGCCCGGCCACGCTGGCGCCGGCCTGGCCCGCAGCCGCCCCAGCTGGAGGGCCCGGAGCTCATCCAGGCTCGCGGGCGGG
>JASIBJ010000079.1 GCA_030045215.1 Streptosporangiaceae bacterium
GGGCACGCTCAGCTCGAGCCGTCGGTGCAGCGGCGGCTGCTCGATGCGCTCAGCAATGGCCAGCGGTTCGCGGTGGCGGCGGATGATGCGGGGGCGGGCGCTGCCGGAGCCGAGCCGGCAGCGCCCGATGAGCTGACGCCGCGCGAGGTCGAGGTCCTCGCCCACATCGCTTCGGGCCTATCCAACAGCCAGATCGCGACGACGCTGTTCGTGTCCGAGGCGACGGTTAAAACCCATATAAACCATATTTTCACTAAAACGGGTCTGCGCGACCGCGCCCAACTGGTGGGGTACGCGTTCCGGCACGGACTGGCCAGTCCCGGCTGAGCCGGCCATGCCTGCGGCGGCGCGGCCGGTGGCTTATCCACCCCAGGGCGGAGGCAGGCCCGCCAGAAACCTCAACTTCCGGACCGATGGAACCTAGCGCGCCGCGACCTAGCGTTCAAGGTGCCGGTCTCAGGGCGGGACCGGATACCCCAGGAGGGACTCCATGAGCGCCACCGACTACATCATCAATGGGATTCTCGTTCTGCTCGTGCTGCGCCAGATCCGGGGGAGCAGACTCGACCTGGTCAACCTCGTGCTGCCGGTTGTCCTCGTTGGCGGCGCGGCCGCCTATTACCTGCGATCTGTGCCCACGGCCGGTAATGACCTCGCCCTCGACCTGGTGCTTGCTGGTGCCGGGGCCGTCCTTGGCTTCCTGTGCGCACTCGCGACGCGCGTCTGGCGCGGCGGCGACGGCGTGGCCATGGCTAAGGCCGGCGGTATCGCGGCCGTCCTGTGGGTCCTCGGCATCGGCGCCAGGATGGCGTTCGCGCTTTCCTCCGAGCACGGGGCCGGGCCCGCGATCACGCGCTTCTCGATCGCCCACAGCATCACCAGCGGCGATGCCTGGGTTGCGGCGCTCGTGATGATGGCCCTGGCTGAGGTGCTGACGCGGCTCGTCACGCTCCGGGTGCGGGCCCGCCGGATCCCGTCGGCGACGACCGGGACCTCGGCCTCCGCGTTTGCCTCGGTGCTCGGATAGGTGCGCGATGACCGGCCAGGAACTGGCCACGACTACGGCCGATCTGCCGGCCACCGCGGCGGGCAGAACGGGCCAGCCGGGTCGGCGCCGGGAGAGCGCGGACGACGACCTGACGCCCTGAGGATGGGCAATGCGGCGCCGGCCAGCAACCATCGGCATCCGGATCGGGGCTTCGTGACGAACGTCCCGGTCCGGATGTCGGACGAGCAACCGTCAAGTCGGGCCTGCTGTGTGACCGGCTCGAGCCCTCCTACCGCAACGAGCCGGATACCTTTATCAACGTGAAATCGTGGGCCGCCAGGGTCATCGGGGTTGGCTGCGCCGCCCTTGTCGGCATCGGTGGTGCCGCGGCGCTGGCTGCGCCCGCCCAGGCGGCCACCACTGCTAACGCCAGGGTCGGCACCCCGGCCACGGTCGGGCAGGCCAGCCACGTGATCCTGATCGGGATCTCCGGCCTCGACTGGACCGACATCTCGAAAGCCCAGACGCCGACCCTGTGGCAGCTGGCCGAGCACGGCTCGGTGGGATCGCTAGTCGACTCGGCGGTCCGGACCTTCGCCTGCCCGGCGGA
Source organism: Streptosporangiaceae bacterium (assembly GCA_030045215.1). The sequence goes on from JASIBJ010000079.1 coordinate 1,599, forward strand.
TGCCTGGCTGACTGTGAATTCAGGCGCCAGGGCCAGCGCGGCCGAGAAACCCGGGGCGTGCACCCTGCCGCCTGTCGTCGGTTCGGCCGCGGGCGCTTCCGGCGCCGCACCGGCCACGGTGCCGGCGATGAACAGCGCAGTCGGGAACAGCATCGAGAAGATCAATACTCCCTACAGCTACGGTCCCTGCTGGGGGGTGCTCGCCGGCACCAACGCCTCCGCCGCTACCTGCCCGCCGCAGACGACTGTTCCGTACAGCGGCTGCGCTACTGCGATCGGGCCAGGCGCGGCCCTGGCGCTATCCAGTCCCGCGGGCGACGTCCAGAACTATGCGGCCGATCTTGGGGGAAGCCCTCGTTCCCTGCTGGCGAAATGTCCGCTGACGGTGGTTGATCTCGGCAGCCTGCCCGCATCCGGATCGGGCAGTAGCGCCAGGGCGGTCGCGGCCGGCGCGGCGAGCCGACAGGTAGCGCGGATCGTCGCGGCCGCTCCGGCCGGGACGATTATCGTGGTGGCCGGCCTCGGCGACGTCGCGGCGCCGCACGTGCACGCGATCATCATTAGCGGCCCCGGCTTCGGCCCCGGCCTGCTCAAGGCGGCCTCGACCCGGCAGCCGGGGATGGTCGTGAGCACCGACCTGACTCCGACGATCCTGCGCTGGCTCGGCCGCGGCGATGGGAACCTGATCGGCTCGGTCATCCAGAACTCAGGCCGCGGCACGCTCACGTCGACCATCACGATGCTGAAGGCCCAGGACACTGCCGCCCAGGTCTACCGGGATACGCTCGGTTGGTTCTTCCTGATCTACGGCGTAGCCGAGGGTCTCTCGTTCGGGCTGGTCGCCCTGACCCTGCGCGGCGACGGTGCCGAGCGCCGCCGGCGGCGCGTTTCCGCCTACCGGATCGTCGGCATCAGCGGCGCCTCTGTTCCCGCGGGCTCGTTCCTGGCCAGCCTCGTGCCCTGGGGCCAGTTCTCGCATCCGGCCCTCGTGTTTTATGCACTCGCGCTGGCCTGGTCGGCCGCGGTCGCCGTCGTCGCGCTGACGGGGCCGTGGCGGCGCGATCCGCTCGGGTCGGCTGGCTGTGTCGGCGCGATCACCGCCGCGATCATCGCTCTCGATGTCATGACCGGCTCGCACCTGCAGTTGAGCACGCCGTTCGGCCTGCCGGTGCTGGTCGCCGGCCGGTGGTACGGGATCGGGAACAACGCCCTGGGCCCGTACGCGGCGGGCGGCCTGATTGCCGCCACCTGGGCAGCCGCGGTCGCGCTCCGCAGCGGCTCGCAGCCAAGTCCGCAGCCAAGTCCGCAAGCAAGTTCGCCGGGAAGTTCGCGGGGAAATTCGCGGGCAAGGGCATTGGCAGCGGCCGGGGCGGTCGCGATCATTGTGCTGCTTGCCTGTGCCACGCCCGCCTGGGGCGCCAAGGTGGGTGGCACGATCGCGATGACGCCAGCCTTCCTCCTGCTGCTGGCCGCTATCGCCGGGATCCGGATCACCCCGCTGAGGGTCGGCCTGATCGCGGTCAGCGGCCTCGCGGTGATCACTGCGTTCGCCGTGCTGAGCTACATCTATCCGGCGGTCGGGGTCTCGGACATCAGCGCCTTCGTGGGTCACGTGATCCACGGCAGCGCCGGGCCGATCCTGAACCGGAAGGCGAGCGCGAACTTGCACTCGGTGACCGAGACGTGGTTCACCCCGGTCGTACCGCTGGTCGTGGCCCTGTCCGGGCTGATGATCATCTGGCCCGAGCGCCTGCGACTCCGGATGCTGGCCAGGGCAATTGACCAGCAGCCCTTGCTGCGGCCGTTGCTCACAGCGATCTGGACGGCTGGGGTACTTGGCTGGCTGGCCGACGATTCCGGGGTCAGCGTGACCGCGGCCATGCTGCCGCTGGCCCTGCCACTGGTCATCGTGATTGTCACGCTGACCGCCGAGCCGGTGCGCTCCACCGCACCCGAAGTTCACTCGGCGTCGGACTGGGCCGCCAGCGGACCGGTTCAGGCGCCGGGCAGGCAAGGCTAATCTGTGACATGCCGCGCCGGGACTGGCCAGCAGCCCGGGTTCCTCAGGAGGAGACCGAGTGGAGTATCGGGTGTCGAGGCTGGTCGCCGGACCATTCCTCCGGACGCTGGCGCCGACCAAGGTCATCGGCGCCGAGCACATCCCGCCGGCCGGCGCGGCGATCCTGGCCTCTAATCACCTCTCGGTCATTGACTCGATCTATCTGCCGCTGATGGTCTCGCGGCCGGTCACGTTCGCAGCCAAGTCCGAGTACTTCACCGGCACCCGCCCCTGGGACCGGGTCGTCGGCGCATACCTGCGCTCCACCAATCAGCTCTCCACCGACCGGGCGGGCGCGCGGGCGGCGCAGGAGATGCTGGATGCGGCGGTGGAGCGGCTCAAATCGGGCCAGCTTTTCGGCATCTACCCAGAGGGAACGCGCTCGCCCGACGGGCGGCTGTACCGGGGCCGGACGGGTGTCGGGTACCTGGTGCTGCATTCCGCCGCTCCGGTCATCCCCGTCGCGATGGTGGGCACCGATCACATCATGCCGCCGGGTCAGAGGATCCCGAGGCCAGGACGGATCGAGATCCGCATTGGCGAGCCGCTGACCTTCGATGAGTTTCGCGATCAGCCCGCCGGGGCCCGGCAGCGCCGGGCAATAACCGACGAAGTCGTCCGGGCCATCCAGAAGCTATCCGGCCAGGAGTTCGTCCCGATGTATGCCTCGGCGCGCAAGGACGAACTTGCAGGTCAGGCCACCGCCAGCGGCTGACAGCCGCGTGCTGTCCGGCAGCTAGCTTTGGCTGTCCCACGGCGGAGACTGAAGATCCCACGGCGCCGGCTGGGTGTCCCATGGCGGCCGGTTCTCTCGCTGCGGCTGGCTGCCTGCGTCCGGCCGTTGGAAGTCCCACGGCTGGCTGTCCCATACCCCAGACAGGCTGCCCTGGTCGGTGGACTCGGGAGCCGACCTGCCGCTTGAGTCGCGAGGCGTCGTGGGGTAGCTGTCCGTCGGCACCGCGGGATCCCACACGAAGATGGGGCGGCTGCCGGGATCCTGGTCGGCGGCGGGCTGTTCGGCCGAGTCGCCGGCGCGCTCCCAGAGTGATCCGCTCGGTGACAGCGGGGCTTCCGCGGCCGGTCGCCGCGGCTGGCGGACCGGCAGGGGCCCGCCCGGCTCCTGCGGCGCGTACGCCGGCGGCGCCGCCGCGATGGGGGCACTCGGTGGCTGGGCGAATCCTGGATCGGAGATGGCCGGACCGCCCGAGCTTGGCTCGCCCAGATCTCTCCGCCAGTCCAGCCCGCCGGTCATGCTCGGCCCGGCCAACCCGCTGCCTGCCGGCGTGCCCGGCCACTTCATCTCGGTCGGTGCGTCGACCGGCGCCGCCTGATCCGGCCGGCTCCGGTCCCACAGCGATCCCGCGCCGCTCAAAGGCCCGAGGGGCCCTGATGGTGACTGAGCCTGGTCGGCGGCCGCCCGCCGTGCCTGGGCTTCCTGGGCGGCGGCCGCGACGCCGGCTCTGGCGGCTGCGATAGCGCTCCCCGGACCGCCAGCGACGGTCCCCGGCCGGCCTGCCACGGTCCCCGGCTGGGCTGGGCCGCTTCCCGGCTCGAAGGCGGCGCTGCCGAGTCGGCCCGGCCCGCTTCCCGGCCCGAGTGGGCCGCTATCCAGTCGGCCTGGCCCGCTTCCCGGCCGGAGTGGGC
>JASIBJ010000774.1 GCA_030045215.1 Streptosporangiaceae bacterium
GTCGCCCACCACAACCGCGGTTTCGTGCTGAGTGAGCTGGGCCGGCGCGAGGAGGCGCTGGCCGCCTTCGACCGGGCGGTGGCACTGGATCCGAAGTACGTCAGTGCGCATAACGGCCGGGGGAATGTGCTGAGTGAGCTGGGCCGGCGGGAAGAGGCGCTGGCTGCGTTCGACCGCGCGGTGGAGCTGGATCCGAAGTACCTCGGTGCGCATAACGGCCGGGGGAATGTGCTGAGTGAGCTGGGCCGGCGGGAAGAGGCGCTGGCCGCCTTCGACCGCGCGGTGGAGCTGGACCCGAGCGACGCTATCGCGCATCACAACCGGGCGATCACCCTTCGGAACCTGGGCCGGCGGGAAGAGGCGCTGGCTGCGTTCGACCGGGCCGTGGAGCTGGACCCGAGCGACGCTGTTGCCCATCACAACCGGGCGATCACCCTTCGGAACCTGGGCCGACGGGAGGAGGCGGCGGCGGCGCTGGCTGCGTTCGACCGCGCGGTGGAGCTGGATCCGAAGTACGTCAGTGCGCATAACGGCCGGGGGAATGTGCTGAGTGAGCTGGGCCGGCGGGAAGAGGCGCTGGCTGCGTTCGAGCGGGCGGTGGAGCTGGACCCGGGCTATGCCAGTGCGCATACCGGCCGGGGGAATGTGCTGAGAGACCTGGGCCGGCAGGAAGAGGCGCTGGCTGCGTTCGAGCGGGCGGTGGAGCTGGACCCCGGCGACGCTATCGCCCACCAGAACCGGGCGGGCGTGCTGAGAAGCCTGGGCCGGCCGGAGGAGGCGCTGGCCGCCTTTGGCCGGGCGGTGGAGCTGGACCCCAGCGACACTACCGCCCACGAGAACTGCGGTTTCGTGCTGAGTGAGCTGGGCCGGCGGGAGGAGGCGCTGGCCGCGTTCGACCGGGCAGTCGAGCTGGACCCGGGCTATGCCAGTGCGCACAATGGCCGGGCGAATGTGCTGAGAGACCTGGGCCGGCCGGAGGAGGCGCTGGCTGCGTTCGACCGCGCGGTGAAACTGGACCCGAAGTACGTGAGTGCGCACAATGGCCGGGCGAATGTGCTGAGTGAGCTGGGCCGGCCGGAGGCGGCGCTGGCCGCGTTCGGCCGCGCGGTGGAGCTGGACCCGAAGTACGTCAGTGCGCACAACGGCCGGGGGAATGTGCTGAGAAGCCTGGGCCAGCGGGAGGAGGCGCTGGCCGCGTTCGACCGCGCAGTGGAGCTGGACCCGGGCTACACCGTCGCTCACCACAACCGCGGCTTCGTCCTGAGTGAGCTGGGCCGGCGGGAGGAGGCGCTGGCCGCGTTCGACCGCGCGGTGGAGCTGGACCCGAGCTGCGTCAGCGCGCACCACGGCCGGGGGACCGTGCTGAGGGGCCTCGGCCGGAGGGAAGAGGCGCTGGCCGCCTACGGCCGGGCGGTGGAGTTGGACCCCAGCTACGCCAGCGCGCACTACAACCGGGCGGTCACCCTGCGCAACCTGGGTCGGCAGGAGGAGGCGCTGGCCGCGTTCGACTGGGCGGTGGAGCTGGACCCGAGCTACGCCAGCGCGCACAACGGCCGGGGGAACGCGCTGAGTGGCCTGGGCCGGCATCAGGAGGCACTGGCCGCCTTCGACCGGGCGGTGGAGCTGGACCCGAGTTACCCGATCGCCCATCGCAACCGGGCGATCACCCTGCGGAACCTGGGCCGGCAGGAGGAGGCGCTGGCCGCGTTCGACCGGGCGGTGGAGCTGGACCCGAGCTACGTCAGCGCGCACAACGGCCGCGGGAACGCGCTGAGTGACCTGGGCCGGCAGGAGGAGGCGCTGGCCGCCTACGACCGCGCGGTGGAGCTGGACCCGAGCTACCCGATCGCTCATCGCAACCGGGCGATCACCCTAAGCAATCTTGGTCGGCAGGAGGAGGCGCTGATCGCCTACGACCAGGCGGTGCATCTGGATCCGAGCCTCGCCATTGCTGAGATATAGCGCGAACCCGAGGAGGTCGGGCCATCGCCGAGCTATGCCGACTAATTTGAGTTTCATGCATTGGCCGACATGGCTGGCAAGCCCCTGACAGGACGGCGTTCTTCGTGCTCACCGCAGTGGCCGATGGCCCGCGGCATGGCTAGGCCTGACTGATGCGGAGCCAGCCGGGGCGGCCGGATGAGCGGCGACCTGGAGCACCGGCATCGCCTGGGCGGCTGATTTCCGTTAAGTACCGGCACGCCCGTGTTCGCCATGTCTGGTTCCTGGGAGCCAGGGCGCGTGCGGCCGGTCATCCTTCTGCGGGGGTGATGTGCCCAGCCCGTCGGGCAGGCAACCTGGTGGTACCAGTGGCATCGGGGTATCGGGGGGACAAGCCCATGGCAAAGCCGGAATCAGTCTTCATTTATGTCGGCACCTATCCAGGCGAGGCACAGGCCCGCGACGATTACCAGGTCATCAAGGACCTGCACTCGCTCGGCGCGGTCGGGACATATGACGCCGCCGTTGTCACCAAGGACGACGGGAAGGTACACGTCAACAAGGACGAGATGGCTACCCGGCACGGCGCTTGGGGCGGTGCGGCCGCAGGCGCGGCAATAGGCATCTTGTTCCCGCCCGCCGTCATCGGGACCGCGCTGGTCGGCGCGGCCGTTGGCGGAGTGGCCGGGCATCTGTGGCGTGGCATGTCCCGTGCCGACGTCAAGGATCTCGGCGAGGTTATCGACGACGGCCAGGCGGCGCTGGTAGTGGTCGGCGAAAGTCAGCTACAGCAGGCTCTGGACAAGGCCGCGCTGAAGGCCGAAAAGCACGTCGCCAGGGAACTCAATGTCAGTCCCGACGAGATAGACCAGGCCGTCAGGACGGCAGCCGCGCAGATGGGCTGAATCGCCGGCCTCGGCGCGCCGGGCGCCGGCGCGCCGAGGTCAGGCCCCAGAGTTTGCCATGACGCCCGACGAGCTAGGCGGGCCCAATCCCCAGCAGTTCCGTCGCGTTGCGCTCAAGGATCGCCTCCGCCTGGTCGGCTGGAAGGCCCGATGCGGAGATGTAGTCGACGGCGCGGACGAAGACGTCCCCGGCCTCGTACGGGAAGTCAGTACCCAAGACCAGCCGGTCAGCGCCGAACGATTCCACGGCGCAGCGCAGCGCCGGGACGTGTCCGTGGCCGACGGTGTCGTACCACATGCGTCGCGCGGCCACGCTCGGCGCCTCGGGAGTATCGGGGTATTCCCAGCTGTACTGGTCGTCGGCCCGCTGCAGGAGCATGGGCAAGGCACCGCCGAGATGCGAGTTGATGATCTTGATATTCGGATACCGGGAGGGGATCCCGCGGGTGATCAGCTGCATGGTGGAGATGGTGTCCTCGATCGGCGCGCCGACCATCCAGGTCAGGTTGAAGTCCTTGATCAGGGGCGTACAGGCGGAGTTTCCCGCCGGATGCAGGTACAGCACCGCGCCGCGCCGGTCGAGCTCGGCGAAGACGGGCGAGAAGGCGGGATCAACGAGAGCCTGGCCGAGGACGGTCGTGTTCATGACCACCCCGACCATCCCCAGTTCGTCTAGCGCCCGTCCCATCTCGCCGATCGACTCGTCAACGTGGGGCATCGGCGTCGCCGCGAACGCGCGAAAGCGATCCTGATGCGTGCTGACCAGCTCGGCATACTGGTCGTTGACGAAACGCGCCGCGGCCTGGGTCTCCTGCGGGTCAGAGCCATAGGGCATCTGCGGGGCCGCAGACAGGACCTGCATGTCCACACCCGCCCGATCCATCAGCCGCAGCCGTGCGTCGAGTTCCGCTCCGCCGCCCGCGCCGGTGCCTCGCTGCGTGCCGGTATCGGTCCGGCCGAGCTTGACCGCCAGATCGAGGTAATCGTCGGTCCAGTAGTGCGCGTGCACGTCAACTCGCATGCCCTCTCACCTTTCTGAGGCGCGCTCGAGGCCGCGCCGTACGTGCGTGCGTGCCTGACCAGCGCCATGACCTTCAGCGGAAGCATCAGAACGTCGACTCGCGGCGCGGCCCGCTGCGAGTCCGACGTGCTTGCCCGAGGGAAGTCCGACGCTACTCTGGCCCCTGCGAGTCTGCCCTGCACACGTGACCGAGCAATCGCGCGGATAGCTCTGTCGCCCGGATGCCCTGCTCGGCCGGCCTCGCGAACACGTGCCCGCATTTCGCGCAGGAGAGCGCCCCGCTCATCGCGACCGATTCAGACCCGCCGTGCCGCATCTCCATGTACTTGCGCGAGCTGAACAGGGCGGCCTGGAACTCCGCCTGCGCTATGGGCGACAGGTCAACCCCGAGTTCCATCCGCTCGGCCCAGCGGTCCCAGATTCCTGCGATCACCCGCCAGAAGCCGTAGGCAGGCGATCCTCTCAGGTAGCGCTGCCGGACGGTCTCCGCGGCATGCCGTAGCTCCGTACTCGGGTCCGCCGATCCGGTGTCAGCCGGTATGTCTTCGGTCAGGACGACACCTCCCAGGCACGCATCGTAGGCACGGTATTACAGAGCGTAACCGTCATGCGAGCGCGGCCATGCGGGCGGCGTCATAGCTGCGGCTTCAGAGCGGAACGAGGCGTGACCAGCCTGGCGGTGTCCGGCTGCCTGGGCGGCCCATAGTTCCCAAAAACGTGCACATCGAAACGGGCGCGTAGAAGCAGCGGGCACGGGGATGATGGTCGGATGAGACCGATATCGCGAGGCTTCCACGGCCGTCGCCGGGAGCCACCCGAGCAGTCCGGCCGGGTGCCGCCCGGGCAGTATGTCACCCAGGACTTTCCTGTTCTGTCGGCTGGTCCTACGCCGAGCACTCCGCTGGAGAAGTGGTCGTTCTCGATCCGGCAGGGTGGTGACACGAGCATGTCCTGGAGCTGGGAAGAGCTGCAGGATCTGCCCGCCGAGGACGTGACCGCCGACATCCACTGCGTGACCCGCTGGTCGAAGCTCGACACCATGTGGCGTGCGGTGTCTGTGGACACGCTGCTGGCCCAGGTGGAGCACAATGCCCGGTACGTCCTGGCGTTCTGCGATGGCGGATACACCACAAACCTGCCGCTTGCGGACGTGACGTCCGGTCAGGCGTGGGTCGCATTCGACTTCGGGGGCGCGCCGCTGGCTCCCGAGCACGGCGGGCCCGCCCGGCTGCTGGTGCCGCATCTGTACTTCTGGAAGAGCGCGAAGTGGGTCCGCGGCCTGGAGCTGCTGGATAAGGACCAGCCGGGATTCTGGGAAACCTACGGCTACAACATGTACGGGGATCCATGGCGGGAACAGCGGTACGCGGGCGACTGACCTGGCAGGTCGCTACCGTCACGTCGGTCGTCGATGAGACCGCCTCGGTCCGCACGATCGAACTCCAGACGCCGGATTGGGCTGGGCACCAGGCGGGCCA
>JASIBJ010000775.1 GCA_030045215.1 Streptosporangiaceae bacterium
TTCGCGCCGCGTGCCGACGGGCGCTACCTCGCGCTACCGCACGATCCGGTGCTGCGCCGGGCCGAGATCGCGAAGTTCTCGGCCAGCGACGCTGACAACTACGACCACTACGACCAGCACATGGCGCGGATGGCGGCGGTCCTGGCCCCCATGCTCAGTGAGATCCCGCCCCGGCTCGGGTCGCGTCGGCCGGATGATGTGCTCAGGCAGGGCCTGCTGCTGCGGCATCTGCGAAAGGTCGACACGCGGGCGGCGGTCGACCTGACCCGGCTGTTGACCGGCAGCATCGCGGACCTGCTCGACACCTACTTCGAGAGCGACGCGCTGCGCGGCCTGCTGTCAGTGTCGGGCGTGATCGGCACCTGGGCCGGGCCGCGCTCGGCGGGCAGCGCCTACGTGACGCTCCACCATCACATCGGCGACGTGGACGGCCAGGCCGGGGCGTGGGGATTCCCGCGCGGGGGTATGGGCGGCGTCACGAGCGCGCTTGCCGCCGCGGCGCGGTCGTTCGGTGCGGAGATCCGCGCCGGTGCGGAGGTCGCATCCATCAGGACCAGGGCCGGCCAGGCGATCGGGGTGAGCCTCGCCAGCGGCGAAGAGGTCGACGCCGGGATCGTCATCACGACCGCGCATCCCAAGATCTCGTTCCTGCGGCTGCTCGATCCGGCAACGCTGCCGTCCGACTTCGTGGCGGACATCCGCGGCTGGCAGTCCCGCAGCGGGACTGTCAAGATCAATCTGGCGGTCAGCGAGCTTCCGGTCTTCGCCAGCCATCCCGAGTTCGACCCGCGAGTGCACGGCGGAACGATCGTGCTGGCGGAGAGCCCGGACGACCTGGAGTTTGCCTACCAGGACGCGGTCGCGGGCCGTCCGTCGGCGGTCCCATTCGCGGACATCTGCATCCCCAGCGTCTTCGACCACAGCCTCGCCCCGACCGGGCAGCACGTGGTGTCCATGTTCACGCAATGGGTGCCGCATACGTACGCCGACGAGCCAGACGAACGCGCGCTTGACGCTTACGCCGACCGTGTCATCGGCCGCATGGACGCGGTCGCGCCGGGCTTCGCCGACTCGGTCCTGCATCGGCAGGTCATCGGCCCGCGGCAGATGCAGCAGGAGTACGGCCTAGTCGGCGGCAACATCTTCCACGGCGAGCTGACCATCGGGCAAATGTTCCACGCCCGGCCGGCGGCCGGGTTCGCCGACCTGCGGACCCCGGTCCGCGGCCTGTATCAGGCCGGCTCGGCTACGCATGGCGGCGGCGGAGTGACCGGCATTCCGGGACGGAACGTGGTGCACCAGGTGCTGGCCGATAAAAGATCCGCGCGCTGGCGCCGGCGGGGCAGGACCAGCTGAGCCCCGGTCCCCCCTCGTTCCCATCCTGAAGGTTTAAGTTAACGGGAGTACCGCGCAGTGCGATCGGCTAGCTCCGGGTCGACCTCGGCAATGAGCGCCCACGCCGCCGCCAGCCTGGTCGTCAGGTCGCCGTCGGGCACTTGCCCGTCGGACCCCGCTGCTGCCGCGACGTCATCAATCGCGCTGCCCAGCCGACCGGCGAGAGCTTCGTCCTCGGGCCGACCCGAGGCGTTCGAACACATACTCGAACTATAGGGCCGCGCGGGCCGGCCGCGCACGGCAAATTGGCCGATTGGCCGGGCCCGCCATCCAGGGCCGCTAATGCTGATCCATGACGTTGGACGTCAAATTCCCAGTGTGGATAACTTACCGGCCTCGTCTGCATTCTCGAGACTCAGAAAAATCTTCTATGCACAGCCTGCGAGAAAGGTTTCCGCAGGCCAGATGGGCTAGAACGGCTCTCCCACAGGACAATCCACAGCAACGTCCCCAGGCTGCGCACAGTCCGTTCGGCGTGTCTGCACATGCTGTCCACAGACCTGTGCACAGCATGAATCGACGCGCGCCGCGAGTCGCAGGAGACTGTCGGAGGCGTTCGATAGAACAGGCGTGAGTTCGCACGCGAGCGGGTGCGGGACTGGCGGCGTAGCACGGGGAGGTGCGCCCAGTGAGTGTCGCGGAGATCATGCCGCGCGGCGGCGACGAGTTCGAGCGGACGCCCCCGCACGACCTCGCCGCGGAGCAGTGCGTGCTTGGCGGGATGCTCCTGTCGAAAGACGCGATCTCCGATGTCCTGGACGTCATCAAGGCGCACGACTACTACCGGCCCGCGCATCAGATCGTGCACGAGGTCATTCTCGACCTCTACGGCCGCGGTGAGCCCGCCGACGCCGTCACGGTCGCGGCGGAGCTGACCAAGAACGGTGACATCGCTAAGGTCGGCGGCGCCCCTTACCTGCACACGCTGATCGCCTCCGTGCCGACCGCGGCCAATGCCGGCTACTACGCCCAGATCGTCGCCGAGCACGCCGAGCGGCGCCGGTGGATGGAGTACGGCACACGCATCATCCAGGCGGCCGATACACCAGCCATTGATCTTGGCGACATCCGCCAGCTCGCCGCGCAGCAGCCGGATCTGAGCAGCGGGGCGCGCGCGCGGGCCGCGCGGCGGCTGGTATTGACTCCCGCGTCGGAAATCGAAGCTGAGCCAGTTGTCTGGGCATGGGAAGACAGCGGCAACGGCCGCATCCCGGCGG
>JASIBJ010000776.1 GCA_030045215.1 Streptosporangiaceae bacterium
TGCTGATCTTCTTCGCGACGCCGCTGTTCGTCGGCTTCGCCAACGAGATCATGCCGTTGCAGATCGGCGCCCCCGACGTCGCGTTCCCCCGGCTGAACCTGCTCAGCTACTACTTCTTCCTGTTCTCCGGCCTGATCATGCTCGCCAGCTTCCTCACCCCTGGCGGCACTGCCGCGTTCGGCTGGTACGCCTACGCCCCGCTGACCAGCGCTCAGTACTCGCCCGGCGTGGGCGGTGACATGTTCATCATGGGCCTGGTGCTGTCCGGCCTTGGCACGATCCTCGGCGGCGTGAACTTCGTCACCACGATCTTGTGCATGCGCGCGCCCGGCATGACCATGTTCCGGATGCCGGTCTTCACCTGGAACGTCCTCGTGACCAGCATTCTGGTACTGCTGGCGTTCCCGGTGCTCGCTGCGGCCCTGCTGGTGCTGGAGATCGACCGCAAGCTAGGCGCCCAGGTGTTCAGCCCCAACAGCGGCGGCGCAATCCTGTGGCAGCACCTGTTCTGGTTCTTCGGCCATCCTGAGGTCTATATTCTCGCGATCCCGTTCTTCGGGGTCGCGACCGAGATCCTGCCGGTCTTCGCACGCAAGCCAGTCTTCGGTTACAAGGGTCTGGTCGCTGCGACTATGGCGATCGCGGGCCTGTCGATGACGGTCTGGGCGCATCACATGTTCACGACCGGCGCGGTGCTGCTGCCGTTCTTCTCGTTCATGACGTTCCTGATCGCGGTGCCCACCGGGGTGAAGTTCTTCAACTGGATCGGCACGATCTGGCGCGGCCAGCTGACCTTCGAGACGCCGATGCTGTTCATCCTCGGCTTCATGGTGGTGTTCCTGTTCGGCGGGCTGACCGGCGTGATGCTCGCCTCGCCGCCACTGGACTTCGCGGTCAGCGACTCTTACTTCGTCGTGGCCCACTTCCACTATGTGCTGTTCGGCACGGTGGTGTTCTGCATGTTCGGCGGTTTCTACTTCTGGTGGCCGAAGTGGACCGGCAAGATGCTCGACGACCGGCTCGGAAAGTGGCACTTCTGGACCGTTTTCATCGGGTTCAACGTCACGTTCCTGGTGCAGCACTGGCTCGGGCTGATGGGCATGCCGCGCCGGGTCGCGAACTACCCGTTCCTGCCGCACCTGGCCACGACGCTGAACGTCATTTCCTCGGCCGGGTCGTTCTTCCTGGGAGCCTCGACATTCATTTTCCTTTACAACGTCTACAAGACGTGGAAGTGGGCAGAGCCTGTGACCGCGGACGACCCGTGGGGCTTCGCGAACTCGCTGGAGTGGGCGACCTCGTGCCCGCCGCCGCGGCACAACTTCACCTCGATCCCGCGGATCAGGTCCGAGCGCCCCGCATTCGACTTGCATTACCCGCACATCCGGTCGGGCCGCGACCCGCAGACTCTTCCGCCTCACTCGACCATGGTGGACGCGTGAGCGCCGCCGGACCGGCTGCCGGCATCAGCGGCGCCGCGGCCCTCACCCCGCCTTCCGGCCCTGGCACGCTCTCGGAGCTCGAGCCTGTTCCGAGTAGTCACCGGGACCGGCTCCTCGTGGGCCTGTTCATCGTGGTGCCGCTCGCCGCGCTGATCGCCGCGATCCCGGTCGGATGGCGCTGGGGGCTGCGCTGGGACGACGTCCTGATCGCCCTGGCCTTTTACCTGGTCACGGGCATGGGCATCAGCATGGGCTTCCATCGGCACTTTACCCACGGATCCTTCAAGGCGGTCCGGCCGCTGCGCATCGCGCTGGGAATCGCCGGCAGCCTGGCGATCGAGGGGCCGCTGCTGGTCTGGGTGGCCGATCACCGCCGCCATCACAAATACAGCGACATGCCGGGCGATCCGCACTCGCCGTGGCGGTTCGGCACCGGGCCGCGAGCGCTGGCCAAGGGGTTCGCCTGGGCGCACGTGGGCTGGATGCTCAGCCCGGAGCGAACCTCGCAGCGCAGGTTCTGCCCGGACCTGCTCGACGACGGCACCGTGCGCCGCATCTCGGGCATGTTCCCGGTCTGGGTCGTCATCTCGCTGCTCGCACCCCCGCTCATCGGGGGCTTGTGGACGATGTCCCTGACCGGCGCGCTTACCGCGTTCTTCTGGGCCAGCCTGGTCCGGGTGGCTCTACTGCACCACATCACCTGGTCAGTGAACTCGATTTGCCACATGTTCGGCCGACGGGACTTTGTGTCCCGCGACCGTTCCACCAACAATGCCTGGCTCGCCATTCCCTCGTTCGGCGAGTCATGGCACAACCTTCACCATGCCGATCCCACCTGTGCCCGGCACGGCGTGCTGCGCGGACAGGTCGACATCTGCGCGCGGGCAATCTGGTGGGCTGAACGCGCGGGCTGGGCACGGGACGTGCGCTGGCCCAATGAGGAACGCCTAGCCCGCAGGCTCAGCGAAGGCGCCCGGAGCCGCCGGTTCGGCACCATGACCTCGCGGCAGCATGAGTAGCAAGCGTGTTCGTCAGTGATGAGGTCGTCGTAGCGGTCGAATATCCGGCTGCTCGGGCTGACCTGGCACAGGCCGTTCGGTCCGGTGCGCTGCTCGACCCCTCCACGGAGGCTTACAACGGCCCGTTCCTCCACGACCTGCGGGTGGGCCCGGCTCCCGTGATATCGCGGCTGGTCCACGCCCAGTTCCGTGACCTCATTGTCCGTGATGGCTCGTGCCTGCTGAGCCTCCGCTGGCAGGCGTCTGGCCCAGGCGGTTCGCTGCTGCCGGTGCTGGACGCGGACATCACCCTCACGCCCCAGGGCGCGGCCGCTGTGAAGCTCCGGCTCGACGGTTCTTATCGCCCCCCGCTGGGCAAGCTCGGCGAGCAGCTCGACCGGGCCATCATGCACCGAGTAGCGTCCGCGACCATACACGCGTTCCTGGCCAGCATCGCCGACAAGCTCACCCACGAGTGAGCATGCCCCCGCAGATCACGGGCGCAGGTCAAGCACAGGCAGATCGTAGATCCGGCGGATGCTGGTCCCTAGGCGGGCGACGTCGGTCCCGTATACGTGCAACTGGATGACCGTCTGGTCGCCCTCGTTGACGATGCGGTGGATGTCGCCGGGCGGCGCGAAGGCGCTCACGTCGCCTGGTCCGTTGTACCGCGTTGCCAGCGGCACTAGCCCGCGCCCGTCCGGGCTGAGCGCGAACGTTTCCTCATACTCGGCGCCTTCCAGCACTGCGAAGGCGCCCCAGGCGACGTGATCGTGGATCAGCGTTCGCTGGCCCGGCCGCCAGACCAGGCCCACCACCGAGAAGGAACCGTCCCGCTCTACGTGGAGCGCGTGCGCCTGGTAGTTGCCGGGATCACCGCGCCGCTCGCTGGCGGTCAGGATCTCGGGGCCGGGTAGCTGCTGCCGGAGTTGCGCGCCGACCAGTTCGGCGGTCTCCTGCCAGGTGGCACGCTCGGTGATGGCCTCGCGGATGGCGGTCAGGAGCGGGCCCGGACAACGTGAGCTGGTGGGCATGACTACCGGCCGCCAGCTGCGAGCAGCGCAACTATCCGCGTGACCGCGGGCATCAGGCTGGACCAGGTCATGACACTAGCTCCCTTGACTCGCCGGTGACCGCAATACAGCCGTAGCATCGCCGTCGCGGGCGGCGACCGATACCAACCAAGGTCATCCGGCTCCGGGACTTAGGTCACCGCGGCTACAGCGACTCCCGGCCGGCTACCTTGCGGGGCCTCGGCCGCGCCGTGCGGCAGTGGAGTCCCTACCGATTCCGTCCCCTCCAGCGGCGTGATCGCGGGGAATCCGGAGGAGCTGGCTGTGAAGGTGCTCCTGGCTGCGTGGTACTGGTCACGATCGTCGCACCGCCGGGGAGCCTGACAACTGTCTGAGTGCTGCCGTCAGGCAGTCGCGTCGTGATCGATCCGTCGGGGTTGACGACCGAGTTGCTGGCTCCAGGGGCGGGGTCGGTCGCTTCCCAGGCCGTCGGCTCCCTTATGCCCGGCGCGTCGGCCGGGACGTCCGCATCGGAAGCGGTCGTGCTGGTGCCGGGCGTCGCCGTATCGCCGCTCGGCTCAGGAGCAGTGAACGTCACTTCCGGCTGAGGATCCGCCGACTCCGGCGAGGACATCGTGCTCGGCGTGTCGGCGGTGCCCATCGCCGTACCGTCTGGTTCCGGCGCGGTTGTGACGGTCGTGTCGTCCGGCCGCGGAGCGTTGACCGACACAGTCCCGTCAGGATGGGTGATCGTGGTCGGGCCATCCGGATTGAAGGTAAAGAGGGGCATCGGCTCAGGCTCGTCCATGGCCCGGATAGTAGTCGCCTGAACCCGCGCATTAAAGAGACAGCGCGTCGACGCCGCGCTGATCCTGATCCTGCGCGATCTTCCGGCCGGAGCCAGATCTGCATGCTCAGATGGCCGGCGTGGATGCAGACTCGGTTGCTTGCGGCGGGTCAGCTCAGCGGGGTTTCGTTGACACAGCATGCACTCTGGCACACAATCATGTATCCAAATCTGATAAGGGTGTGTTTCGTCTGGCGGTGACGATGTCCGCTATTGCGCCGGGGTTTGCTGGGGAGCTGCTGACCCGCGAAGGGCTGGGGGTTCCGGGCGAGCGGGAGCGGTATGTGATCCGCCGGGATCTGACGCTGCAGAAGGTCAACGAGCTGCTGCTTCCGGCCATGCGGACGCACGGCATTGACATGTGGATCGTGCTGGACCGGGAGTATCACCCTGATCCGCTGTCGGTGGACATCGGCGGTGAGTTCGGGGTGCGGAACGCGGCGGTGTTTTATGACGCCGGAGACCGGCTGGAGAAGATTTACATTTTCTCGCACCCGGCCCGCGAGGACCTGGTCGGCCTGCTGTATGACGAGCTGATCAATTACGGATACCGGCCGGAGGGACTGCGGCCGCACCTCGCCAGAGTGGTGTCGGAGCGCAACCCGAAGCGGATCGGGCTGAACATGTCAGCAACGCTGCCGATGGCCGACGGGCTCAGCGTGGAGCTCAAGCGGTACCTGGACACCGCGATCGGCCCGGACCTGGCAGCCAGGGAGGTATCAGCCGAGCTCCTGGCGCGTGACTTCCGGGCTACCAGGCTGGCCGCAGAGACCGAGCTGTACCGGCAGCTGGTCCGGTGGACGGTGGCCTGGGAAGAAGAAGGCCTGAGCCGGGCGGCGATCATGCCGGGCGTGACCACGGCTGACGACGTGCACTGGTGGTGGCGGCAGCGGGCCAAGGACCTCGGAGTCGACATTGCCTCCTTCCTGCCCGGTCTGCGAGTGATCAGCGGCGGGCGGGACCTGGCCGTCAACGACCCTGACGAGCCCATCCGCCCCGGTGATGTCCTCAGCATCGACGCCGGGCTCAGCATGATCGGTTATCACACCGACATGAAGCGGATGGCCTATGTGCTGCGGCCCGGTGAGACCGATGCGCCGGAGAGCCTGAAGCAGGCTTACCGGGATGCGCAGCGGGTGACCGACGTGCTCTGCGCGAACATGCGGCCCGGCCGACTGGGTTACCAGGTGTGGGAGCAGACCACGTCGTGGGCCGCGGGCCAGGGGTACGAGATCGGGTACGCGATGCAGCCGCCGCCGGACCGTAAGCCAGAGGTCGGCGTGTACTGCCATTCGGTCGGCACGTCGGTGCATGACATCGGCGCGAGGACCAGTGAGAACAACCCGCACGCATTCGGGGACCGGGTCGGCTACCCGTTGGCCAGGGACAACTGGTACTCCGTAGAGCTGCACGTCAGCACCCCGGTACCCGAATGGGATCAGCAGCCGGTGAAGTGCACGATCGAGGAGTCTGCCCTCCTGACCGACGATGGGCCGCAGTTCTTCGTGCCCCGCCAGTCGGACTGGATCCTCATCCCGTCCGACTGATCGCGGCCGTGCCTGTCGGCTACATCCAGCCGGTGAACCCGGTCCGGCGATACGCGGACACTGTCCAGGTCACGAACGTGGTGATGTCATGAACCGGCAACTCGGTCGCGCGCGCGATGTCGGCGGCGAAGGGCGGCATGTTCGTGCATTCGAGCACGATCGCGCCGACGTCCGGGTGCCGTCGCTGTAGCAGCCGCGCGGCGGCCACGTGCTCGTCTCTGGCCCGCTGGACGTCTAGCTCCGGTGCGTCCGTCACGATCATGTTGAGGAAGTGCCCGCCGGTCTCCTCCATCCCGACCACCGGGACATCAGGCTCAAGCCCGGCGGCGGCCAGGTGTGCCGCGGTGAGCGAGGCGCGCTCCACCGTGAGGATGCCGACGCAACGGCCCGGCGGCATCAGTGACTGGAGCCAGGGAACCTGCAGCAGGCTGGAGCTGAGGAACGGGACATGCAGCTCCGCCTGGATCTGCTCCTGGTACAGGATCAGGAAGCCGCAGTTGGTCGTCACCACCGCGGCGCCTTCGGCCTCAAGCTCGCGAGCGGCAGTGGTGAACGACTCGAGGAAATCTGACTCGGCGAGGCGGCGTACGACCGTCTCCGGCGTCGCGTCCGCCACGATGCGGTAGCTAACCGGGAACGGCCAGGTCGACGCGTTCCCGGCGTCGCCAGGAATCCGGGGAAACCGCGACTGCAGCATGAGGATGCCGAGCGGGCGGCCGTAGATGTTCTGGCCGCCGCGGACGACGTCTCCGATTTCAGGGGACACGGGCGCTCGATTCGGTGGCCGGCGGCTGAAGGACACCAATTGACGGCAATCAAGCTACTCGCATACAATCCGGCATGCAAGATTGGCTACATTTGGGTAGTCTCGTACCCGCCGTGCCGATGAGAGGTCCTGGGCCTCGTGAGCGCTCTGACTCGCGGTGACCGGGTGATCGTCGTGGGCGCTGGCATCGTCGGCGTCTCGATCGCTTACCACCTTGCCCGCATGGGACACCCCGACGTGATCGTGCTTGATCGCGGGCTGGTGGGCGAGGGCTCAACGGCGAAGGCGACCGGCGCGATCCGGCAGCAGTTCACTTCCGAGATCAATGCCGCGCTGATGCACCGGTCGGTCAGCGCGTTCACCCGGCTGTCCGACGAGACCGGCGAGCCGTTCGAGTTCCGTCAGCACGGCTACATGTTCCTGCTGACGACTGGTGATCAGATGTCGGCATTCGGCACCGCGGTGGCCATGCAGAACGGACTGGGCATTCCGAGCCGGATGCTCGCCCCTGATGAAGTACGTGAGTTGTACCCGCAGCTGTCGCCTGATGGATTGCTGGGCGCGACGTACTGCGCGACCGACGGCTCAGGATCACCAACCGACGCCGCTGGCGCCTACGCCAGGTCGGGCCGGAGGCTCGGGGTCAGCATCAGGACACGGTGCGCTGTGGAGGGCTTTCTGACCGGGCCCGACGGCCAGGTGCGCGGGGTCAGGACCGGCAGCGGCGACATCGAGGGCGAGGTAACCGTGCTCGCCGCCGGACCGCAGTCGCGGGCTCTCGGCCGGGCGGCGGGGGTGGAACTCGCCGTCTCCCCGCACCGGCGGCAGGTCTTCGTGATCGACGCGCCGGCCTGGCTGCACCGGGACCTGCCGTTCACCGTCGACCTGGCCACCGGGGCGTACCTGCACCCGGAGGCGGGCCGCGGCCTGATCGGCGGTACCGACCGCCACACCGCGGAAGGCACGGACACCGCCCTCGACTGGCAGTTGCTCCCGCCGTTGCTCGAAGCGCTCACCGTGCGCTGGCCATCGCTGGCGGCTGCGCGGGTCGCGTCGGGGTGGGCCGGGCTGCGGGAGATGACCCCGGACGATCACGCCCTGGTCGGCCCGGTCACTGCGGCGCCCGGACTTTGGGCGGCCACCGGCTTTTCTGGCCACGGCTTCATGCAGTCACCGGCCATCGGCGAGGCCGTGGCTCAGCTGCTGCTGACGGGCCGCAGTGACGTTGATCTCGGCCCGCTCCGGCCCGAGCGGTTCGCGGCCGGGCAGGCAATCGCCGAGTCAGGGGTCTTCTAGATGCCATCCGAGACAGGACACGACGTGACCGCGCTTCCGCAACCCGTGCCGGTACCAGCCGAGCCGGTCACCGGGTTCCGGGGCGCCGACCTTCTCGCCGAGGCGCTCATCGCGGCCGGCATCGATACTCTCTTCGGCGTGCCCGGCGACACCGGCGTCATCTTCTACGACGCGCTGTACGCACGCCAGGACCGGCTACGGCATGTGCTGGCCAGGGACGAGCGCCACGCCGGGGCTATGGCCGACGCCTACGCGCGGATCCGAAACCGGGTGGGCGTCGTGGAGGTGTCCAGCGGCGGTGGCACCACCTATGTCATCGGCAGTCTCGGTGAAGCCAGCGCCGCCGGAGTGCCGGTACTAGTCA
>JASIBJ010000777.1 GCA_030045215.1 Streptosporangiaceae bacterium
ACCGGCGTGGGCGGCTGGCGCGGCCACGCGGCGGGAGGGCCCGAGCCGCTAGTGTCGGCGGCGTGCACCTGACCCGGCTTGCGCTCACGGACTTCCGCAGCTACGCGGCCGCGGACGTGATGCTCGCGCCGGGCGTGACGACGTTCACGGGTGCGAACGGCCAGGGCAAGACGAATCTGGTCGAGGCGGCTTGCTACGCCGCGACGTTCGCCAGTCACCGGGTTGCCTCCGACGCGCCGCTGATCAGGCAGGGCGCGGAACGGGCCATACTGCGGGCCGGAATAAGGTCGTCGGGCCGAGACAGCCTGCTGGAGATCGAGATCAACGCGGGCCGGGCCAACCGGGTGCGCCTCAACCGGACGCCGGTGTCGCGGCCGCGTGAAGCGCTTGGCGTGCTGCGCTGCGTCCTGTTCGCCCCCGAGGACCTGGCCATCGTGAAGGGCGACCCGGAACAGCGGCGCCGTTATCTTGACGACCTGCTCGTGGTGAGCCGGCCGCGGCTTGCCGGGGTGAGGGCCGACTACGAGCGGGTGTTGCGGCAGCGGACCGCGCTGCTGAAGTCGGGCAAGGGGCGAGGAGTGCCGCCAAGTGCGATGGAGGTGTGGGATGACCACCTCGTCGCGGCCGGCGCGGAGCTGACCGCAGCCAGGCTGCGCTTGATCGCGGAAATACAGTCCCTGGTCGGCCGGTGTTACAGCGCGGTCTCAGGAACCGAGCGGGACACCGTCATGCGGTACCGGCTTTCGGCGGTCCGGCAGGCCGAGAGCACTCTGGTTGGTCCCGATGACGAGCCGGACGCCGAGCCGGCCAAGCTGGCCGGATTGCTGCGGGAAGCGCTGGCAGCCCGCCGCCGGGCCGAGCTGGAGCGGGGCGTGTGCCTGGTCGGGCCGCACCGAGACGAGCTCGAGCTCCAGATCGGTGGCCTGCCCTCGCGCGGCTACGCCAGCCACGGCGAGTCCTGGTCGCTGGCGCTGGCGCTGCGCCTGGCGGCCTATCAGCTGCTCAGGGCGGCTGGCGAGGACCCCGTGCTGGTGCTGGACGACGTGTTCGCCGAGTTGGACTCCGACCGGCGGAGTCGGCTGGCCCAGCTCGTCGGGGACGCCGAGCAGGTTCTGGTTACCGCGGCGGTGCCCGAGGACGTTCCGGCGAGCCTGGCAGGCGCCAGATACACGGTCGCGGGAGGAGTGATTGCCAGTGGCTGAGCACGACGCCGAGCACAGCTCTGACCACGACGGCAGTCGGGGCAAGGCCGGAGGCCATGAACCAGTCGCCGCCGACCGGGATGGGCATAGCGGCCGGAACCGGGATGGGTTCAGTGGCGGCGACCGGGATCGCCTCGGTTTGGCGCAGGAGGCACTGGCCGCCGCGCGAGCCCAGGCCCAGGCCAAGGGCCTGCGGCCAGCCGGATCGAGGCCGCGCCAGCCTGTGGAAACAGGCCAGCAGCCTGTGGATGACTCATCGGCGGCGGACGCAGACCGGCCTGACCGGGGCGTCTTTGGCAACCAGGATGGCCTCGATGGCCCGCGAAGCGGGACACGGCGACGCGAGCCGTTGCGCCGCGTCAGGCGCGATGATCCCCAGCCACTCGGGGCCGCCATCGAGGGCCTGCTCGACAGCGAAGGCTGGACCATGGCGGCTGCCACTGGGTCCGTTTTCGGACGGTGGGCGCAGATCGTCGGTCCCGAGCTCGCCGACCACACCCAGCCCGAGGCGCTGCGCGACGGGGAACTGACCGTCGCTGCGGACTCCACGGCCTGGGCGACCCAGTTGCGCCTGCTCGCGGCCCAGTTGGTGCGGCGACTCAACGCCGAATTGGGGCCAGGATCGGTCCAGCGGGTCAAGGTCCGCGGCCCGGTCACCACCACTCGCCGACCGGGCGAATGGCGCGTCCGCGGCAGTCGCGGGCCGCGTGACACGTACGGCTGAGTCTGAGCAGGTGCGCAGGTAAAATAGTGGTTGCGCACCAGGGCACGCGCACGGCCGGGGGATGGTTCGCAGTCCTGCGCGCGATCCTGTTTCAGGAGGAGCTTCTACTTTGTCGTATGACGCACGTTCGATCACGGTCTTGGAAGGCCTGGAGGCCGTCCGCAAGCGGCCGGGGATGTACATCGGTTCTACCGGTGAACGCGGACTGCACCATCTCGTCACCGAGGTTGTGGACAACGCTGTCGACGAGGCCCTGGCGGGCTTTGCCGACACCATCGAGGTGACCCTGCTTCCGGATGGCGGCGTCCGTGTCCTTGACAACGGCCGGGGCATTCCGGTGGATAACCACCCGGTGGAGAACCGGCCCGCCGTCGAGGTGGTGCTGACCACGCTGCACGCGGGCGGCAAGTTCGACAGCCAGTCGTACGCGGTCTCCGGCGGCTTGCATGGCGTCGGCGTTTCCGTGGTGAATGCGCTGTCCACCCGGCTTGAGGTGGAGATCTGGAAGGATGGTTACGTCTGGCGCCAGTCCTACGCCTACAGTGAGCCGACTGGCCCTCTGACCAGGGGTGAGAAGACCACCGAAACCGGTACTATCATCACATTCTGGCCGGATGACTCGATCTTCGAGACGACCGAATGGACCTTTGAGATCCTGGCCCGGCGGCTGCAGGAGATGGCATTCCTCAACCGCGGCCTGTCGATCACGCTGACCGACCAGCGGCCCGAGCACATCAACGGCGAGCCGCACGTCGTGTCCTACCGCTACGACGGCGGGATCGCCGACTTCGTCCGCTACCTGAACGCGTCGAAGGACAAGGAGCCGGTACACGCGTCGGTGATCGAGTTCGGCGAAGAGGCCGACGGAATCTCGGCCGAGATCGCGATGCAGTGGACCCAGTCCTACAACGAGTCGGTCCACACCTTCGCCAACACGATCAACACGGCTGAGGGCGGCACTCACGAAGAGGGCTTCAGGGCCGCGCTGACGACGATCGTCAACAAGTACGCCAGGGACAACAACTACATCCGCGAGAAGGAGCCGAACCTCCTCGGCGAGGACATCCGTGAGGGCCTGACCGCGATCATCCACGTGAAGCTGTCCGAGCCGCAGTTCGAGGGCCAGACCAAGCAGAAGCTCGGGAACACCGAGGCCCGGTCGTTTGTGCAGAAAGTCTGCAACGATCACCTCAGGGACTGGTTCGACCGTAACCCTGGCGAGGCTAAGGCCATCGTCATCAAGGCCACGCAGGCGGCCAGGGCCAGGATCGCCGCCCGCCAGGCCCGCGATCTGACCCGCAAGAGCGCGATGTCCGGCGCCGGACTGCCCGGCAAGCTGGCCGACTGCCAGTCCGGCGACCCGGAAATCTGCGAGATCTACGTCGTGGAAGGCGACTCAGCCGGCGGCTCAGCCAAGGGCGGCCGGGACTCCAAGTTCCAGGCGATCCTGCCGATCCGCGGGAAGATCCTTAACGTCGAGAAGGCCAGGCTCGACCGGGTACTCAAGAACAACGAGGTCCAGTCGATGATCACGGCGCTCGGCACCGGGATCCACGACGAATTCGACATCAGCAAGCTGCGCTACCACCACATCATCCTGATGGCCGACGCGGACGTGGACGGCCAGCACATCACCACGCTGCTGCTGACGCTGCTGTTCCGGTTCATGAAGCCACTGATCGAGGCTGGCCACGTCTATCTCGCGCAGCCGCCGCTTTACAAGATCAAGTGGGAGGGCCGCAACATTCCGGCCAGCTACGCCTACTCCGACAAGGAGCGCGACGCGGTCATCGAGGTCGGCATCGCCGAGGGCCGCAGGGACCCGCGCACCCGCGACGGCGTTCAGCGGTACAAGGGTCTCGGCGAGATGAACGCGAGCGAGTTGTGGGACACCACGATGGATCCAGCCCGCCGGGTCCTGAAGCAGGTGACGGTCGATGATGCGGCGCAGGCGGACGAGCTGTTCAGCGTGCTGATGGGCGAGGACGTGGAGGCGAGGCGCTCCTTCATTCAGCGCAACGCCAAGGACGTCAAGTTCCTGGACATTTAGGGCGGAACTAGGGGTGACCGCGACCGGTGCAGTCTGCCGGGCGCATCTCTCCAGGGGTGCCGCAGAGGTGGCGCCCGGCGGTGACTGACCCGGCAGTGGCGGGCCGCCAGGGCATGAAGGAGGACGTGGCAAGTGCCTGACGTGGAAGCGCCAGCTGGGGGGCAGGGCCGTACCGAGCCGGTCGACATCCAGGTCGAGATGCAGCGCAGCTTCCTCGACTACGCGATGTCGGTCATCGTCGGCCGCGCTCTGCCGGATGTGCGGGACGGGCTCAAGCCCGTGCACATCCGGATCCTGTATGCGATGTATGACGGCGGGTACCGGCCCGATCGCGGCTACAACAAGTGTGCCCGCGTCATCGGCGAGGTGATGGGCAACTACCACCCGCACGGCGACTCGGCCATCTACGACACGCTCGTCCGGCTGGCCCAGGACTGGGCCATGCGGATGCCGCTGGTCGACGGCCAGGGCAACTTCGGATCTCCCGGCAACGACCCGGCCGCGGCGATGCGGTACACCGAGTGCCGGCTCGCCCCGCTGGCGATGGAGATGCTGCGGGACATCGACAAGGAGACCGTCGACTTCCGGCCCAACTACGACGGTCGCTCGGCTGAGCCCGTGGTCCTGCCTGCCCGGTTCCCCAACCTCCTGGTGAACGGCTCGGAGGGGATCGCGGTGGCGATGGCTACCAAGATCCCGCCGCACAACCTGCGCGAGGTCTCCGCCGGCGCCCAGTGGTACCTGGAGAACTTCGAGGCCACCGACGACGAGCTGCTCGCCGCGCTGCTTGAGCGAATCCAGGGCCCGGACTTCCCGACCGCAGCCCAGATCGTGGGCCGCCGGGGCATCCAGGACGCCTACCGCACCGGCCGCGGCTCGATCACGATGCGCGCCGTGGTCGAGGTCGAGGAGGACGCCAGGGGCCGGACCTTGCTGGTCGCCACCCAGCTCCCGTTCCAGGTGAACCCCGACAACCTCGCGAAGAACATCGCCGATCTGGCCAACGACGGCCGGATTCCCGGGATCGCCGACGTCCAGGACGAGAGCAGCGCCCGGCAGGGGCGGCGCCTGGTGATCGTGCTCAAGCGCGACGCGGTCGCCAAGGTCGTGCTGAACAACCTGTACAAGCACACCCAGCTCCAGGACACGTTCGGGGCCAACATGGTGGCGCTGGTCGACGGCGTGCCGCGGACCCTCCGGCTGGACCAGATGATCCGGCACTGGGTCCACCACCAGATTGAGGTCATCGTCCGGCGGACGAGGTTCCTGCTCAGGAAGGCCGAGGAGCGGGCGCACATCCTGCGCGCGCTGCTGAAGGCCATCGATCAGATCGACGCGGTCATCGCGCTCATCAGGGCGAGCGAGTCGGCTAACGCCGCCCGGGTGGGCCTGATGGAGCTACTCGAGATCGACGAGGTCCAGGCGACCGCGATCCTCGACATGCAACTGCGCCGGCTGGCGGCGCTGGAGCGGCAGGCTCTGACCGATGAGTACGAGAAGCTCATGGAGGAGATCGCCGAGTACGAGGCGATCCTGGCCTCGCCTGACCGGCAACGCCACGTGGTCAGCACCGAGCTGGCCGAGATCACCGAGAAGTACGGGGACGACCGGCGGACCGAGATCGTGTCCTACGACGGCGACATGTCGGTCGAGGACCTCATCGCCGAGGAAGACGTCGTCGTCACCATCACCCACGGCGGCTATGCCAAGCGGACCAAGATCGACCTGTACCGGGCCCAGCGGCGCGGCGGGAAGGGCGTCCGCGGTGCCCAGCTGCGCACCGACGACATCGTCGATCACTTCTTCGTGACCAGCACCCACCACTGGATCTTGTTCTTCACGAATAAGGGCCGGGTGTACCGCGCGAAGGCCTATGAGCTGCCCGATGCCGCCCGTGATGCCCGCGGCCAGCATGTGGCGAACCTGCTTGCGTTCCAGCCCGACGAGCACATCGCCGAGGTGCTCGCACTGCGTGACTACAACGTTGCGCCCTACCTGGTGCTCGCTACCTCATCCGGCCTGGTCAAGAAGTCTCGGCTGACCGACTTCGACTCGCCCCGCTCCGGCGGCATCATCGCGATCAACCTGCGCGATGATGACGAGGTCATTGCGGCCCGGCTGGTGTCGCCGGATCAGGACCTGCTGCTGGTCAGCAAGAACGCCCAGGCGATCAGGTTCCGGGCTAGCGACGAAGTTCTGCGGCCGATGGGCCGGGCGACGTCCGGGGTGATCGGGATGCGGTTCACCGAGGGTGACCGCCTGCTCGGCATGTACGTGGTCGCGGAGGGCGCGGACGTGCTGGTCGCCACCGGCGGTGGTTACGCCAAGCGGACACCCGCCGACCAGTACCCGGTCCAGGGCCGTGGTGGCCTGGGCGTCGTCACCGCCAGGATTGTTGACGCCAGGGGCGAGCTGATCGGCGCTCTCATGGTTCACCCGGAGGATGAGGTGTTCGCGATTACCTCGGCCGGAGGTGTGATCAGAACTGCTGCGGCCGAGATCAAGATTTCCGGACGGCAGACGATGGGCGTCCGGCTGGTGAACCTGGGCGAGGGTCAGAGCCTGGTTGCAATTGCGCGGAACGCGGAGGCAACCGGCAGCGCGGCCGTCATCGACGCTGACGCGGTCGACGCTGACGCGGTCGGGGCCCCCGATCCGGCGGATGCCGACGACAGCGGAGCCGAGCCCGTTTCGGGGGCGGATCCAGACGGCAGCGGGACTACCGAGTGAGCCTACGGTCGCCGCGACCGGCGTCCGACACGCAACCGTCCATTCCGATCTTGCCTGGTAGCTGGCCCTCTGAACCGTGTATCGTGCGGGACAGTACTACCGCACAAAGCACATATGTTCCGGGGGCACGCGGAGCCAGGCAACGATCGGCCGTTCTCGGGCGTCATTAGAAGTGCCGTGAAAGATGATCTGGTTCGAGCGAATCAGACTGGACTGACTGGGGATAACCTCTTGTCAGGAATCGGTACGGAGGAGGACGGGGTGGACAACCAGGTCGAGACGCCGACATGGGCAGCCGACGGGGGGTCCGATGGTGCGGCTCAGGACCAGAAGGCTGACGACACCCAGTCCCCGTCCGCAGACTCCGCTGACGGCGGGCCGAAGCCGGAGGCCGCCCCTCCGCGCGCCGACCAGCCAAAGGCTCCCAAGTCCACTGGTATGTCCACAATCACCCCCGGCAACGCGGCACCGTGGCGCGCCCCGGCTGGCGGGCTGAACCCGGCCGCCGCTCCTCCACTGCCAAGCGAGGGCCTCCAGCGTGACCCCGCGCACACTGCCACGCCGGAAGCTCCGGCAGCGCCCGGACCTACCCAGACAAGCCCGCTCCCGGCCACGGTCGGCGCGGCGGCGGGAGCCGCTCGAGGGTTGGCGTCACGGGTGTCATCACCGTTCTCTGGCCTGACGAAGCCCAGGCCAAAGCCGAAGACCAAGAAGCCGGTCGGGTCAG
Source organism: Streptosporangiaceae bacterium (assembly GCA_030045215.1). Next base: position 7,434 of record JASIBJ010000777.1, read on the forward strand.
GCCTGCCCCCGCGCTCGCAGCCCTGGCCGCCGCAGGCCAAGGTCACGACGGCTCAGCAGGACGGAGCGCAGGCACGCAGCGCTCAGCTGCAGATCCAACGCCTCG
>JASIBJ010000778.1 GCA_030045215.1 Streptosporangiaceae bacterium
CGGATCGCGTCCAGCCCCAGCTCCCGCGCCAGCGCCATCGTCTCATCGGTGCTGGCGTCATCCACCAGCACCACCTCATCCACCACGCCCAGATCCAGCTCGGCAACAGTCCGCGACAACGTCGCCGCAGCGTTATACGCAGGCATCACGACGGCAACCCGGCGATTGTTCAGCACGCGCGAAGTCTACGGCAGGGCCCATCTTCCTTAGAACTGAATGATGCATATTTCCTGGTTCGCCCGATAAGCTGACGCCGGGTGCCTGGCGATCCCTGTCGGCGATGGCGGCGGGGATGACCGGGTGACGGCGGGGCCGTGGCGGAGCGAGGCGATTCGACGGCATCGCCGTAGCCTCGTCGGTGATTACCCTCCGTAGCCGGTTTAGCTGTCCCGGGAGCGCGACCGGGCGAGACCCGGCCCGGCCGACTACCGGGCCCAAGGCAAGTCAAAGGTGCAATAGTTTGGCTATGAGCGCTATTTCCGGCCGCGTCGCGCAGGCCAGGGGCGGATCGCGCGCGGCCGGTATGCCGCGCCCCCCGGCGACCGCGCGAGTTGTCTGGGCGCGCATTGCCGAATCACTCGGGGTGGCGCTCTCCCCCGCGATTGTCGCCGTCGTGCTGCGGCTGCGGCTCATGGCGCCGATTGACCTGCCCGACCCGTCGATGCACACCACGTACATCGTTGACCCGCGTGATGTGTACACCCGCTACGCGGCCGTCTACGCCGCCACTGCGCGGCTGCGCGAGGGCGCCAGGGTCGGGTTCCTGGTCCCGGCCCGGCTCTCCTACCTCGCGTTCGGGGCCGTGCCGGGCTTCTTCGTCCTGCGGTACGTATTCGCCCTCGTCGCGGTCGTTCCCGTGTATCTCCTGCTGCGCCGGCTGTACGGCCCGCCCGCGGGGGTGGCCGGCATCCTGGTAGTGCTGTCCTCGCCCGTCCTGGTGACGGCCTGGGGGACCGACTACCCCGACTCGGCCGTGGTCTCCTATGCCCTGGGCGCCATCGCCTGCCTGGCGATGCCGAGCCTGCGCTGGCGCCGTGCCTGGCTGGCCGCGGGCGGGCTGCTGCTCACGCTCGCCGTATGGTCACACGGAGTAGCGGTTCCGCTCGCAGCGGCCACGCTGGCCGCCTATCTGGGCGTCAGGCTTGTTCGCGAACGGGACGGGCTCGTCGGCGACCTCGTCGCCATGGCGGGCGCGGCGGCGGCCGTCACCGGACTCCTGGTCCTGGCATCCGCGTCGTTGCTGGGCCATGGCAACTTCATCGCCGCCACCTGGCAGGCCTACCGGTATATGTCGCAGCCGGTCATGGTGGCCGCCGCGCACTCATCGAGCTGGCGGTGGGCGCCTTACGTTTGCTACCTGCTGGTGCCTCCGGCCGTACTCGGCGCGTTCGCCGTGACGGTCATCCGGCGGAGCGGGATATCCACCCCTGTCGTGCTGGTCGGCATCATCGCCCTCCTGCAGCTGGCGGTCTACGCGGGGCTCCAGTTCTTCGGCTCGGTCGAGACCCTCGAGCAGCACTACTTCTCCTCCACGCTGTGGCCGGGCGTCCTGCTGGTATTCGCGGTCACGATCGGCGAGCTTTCCGTGCCGCTGGCTGACCGTCCGCTCGCGCGGTGGCTGCCAGCGGCGGTGCTGCTGATAGTCCCGCTTGCCTACGAGGCCTACCCGCACGTCCCGGCATTCGGCTGGGCGCCGGCCGGCCTGGTCGTGGCCCTGGTGATCGTGGCGGCCGCGATCAGCGCGCGCGCCGCCGGCCGGCTCACTAGCCCGCGCGTGATGGCCGCCGCCGACGGACTTGCCCTGACGGCGCTGGCGGGCGCCGTCCTCGTGCTCACGGTGGCGCCCGTACCGGCGCACCCGCAGCTGCCCGGCACGCTGCCCGCGAGCGCGGAACCGCCGCCCGCCTACGCCTCCGCGCTCGGCGGCAGCGCGGCCGTCTACATCGATACCTACCGGGTCAGCGCCGAGCTCCCGGTCTTCGTGGGACCGGCCACCTACCAGGGTGAGCAGCTGGTGATGTGGTGGCCGATCTCGCAGGGCGGCTTTCCCTACCGGGAGTACGCCGGGATGTACCACGGGCTGTTCAACTCGCTGAAGAGCGATCCAGGCGACCTGACCGCCGCCGACCTCAACATGCTCGAACAGCGCCAGCCGGCCGAGATGCTGCTGTTCGCCAGGTCGGCCGCATCTTTCCCGGCGGCGCTGCGAGAGTTGCATGCCTTCAGGCCGGACCTGATGCGGACGGCCACGCTGCGGTCGGGGTCCGCCATCCTGCACGTCTGGCTCGTCCGGCTCGGCCGCTACTTTCACTGAAGCCGGCCTGACCCGGGCAGCCGGCGACAGCCCGACCCTGTAGCCGTGGCGAGCCACGGTCACACCTCGTTCCCGATGGCATGAACATGACCCTGACGTTAGGGTTAAATTCCGTCTCCCGAGGTCTCGATACAAGGCGGGTGTGCATGGCGGTCGACGAACAGAGCATGGCGGTGGTCCCCGCGTCGGAAGGCAAGGGCAAGCACTACAAATGGATCGCGCTGTCGAACACGACGCTCGGCATCCTGATGGTCACGATCAACCAGTCCATCCTGCTGATATCGCTGCCCGCGCTCTTCCGCGGTATCGACCTGAACCCGCTAGTGCCGTCGAACACCTCGTACTTCCTCTGGGTGTTCATGGGATTCCTGCTGGTCACGGCCGTGCTCGTCGTCAGCCTCGGACGCGTGGGCGACATCTACGGCCGGGTCAGGATGTACAACCTCGGCTTCGCCGTCTTTACGCTGTTCTCGATCCTGCTGTCGGTGACGTTCATGACCGGTGTCCCCGGCGCGCTGTGGATCATCGTCATGCGGGTATTCCAGGGCCTGGGCGGGGCGCTGCTGTTCGCGAACTCAACGGCGATCCTGACCGACGCGTTCCCCGTGAACGAGCGCGGCAAGGCCATGGGCATCAACGGAGTCGCGGCCGTCAGTGGCTCGTTCCTCGGCCTGATGCTCGGCGGTGTGCTCGCACCGATCGAGTGGCGACTGGTGTTTCTCGTGTCGGTACCGTTCGGCCTGTTCGGCACCGTCTGGGCCTACCTCAAGCTGAGGGACAACGGCGTGCGCGTCCCCGCGAAGATCGACTGGATCGGCAACACCCTGTTCGCCGTCGGCCTGATCTCCATGCTGACCGGGATCGTCTACTCGCTGCTGCCTTACGGCGGCCACCCGGACGGCTGGACGAACCCGTACGTGCTCGCCGCGATCTTCGGCGGCATTGCCGTACTCGTGCTTTTCACCTGGGTCGAGACCAAGGTGGCCGCGCCGATGTTCCGGCTGAGCCTGTTCAAGATCCGCGCGTTCACGGCGGGTAACATCGCCGGCCTGCTCGGCGCACTCGGCCGGGGCGGCATCCAGTTCATGCTGATCATCTGGCTGCAGGGCATCTGGCTGCCACAGCACGGCAAGAGCTTCAGCGAGACCCCGCTGTGGGCGGGCATCTCGATGATCCCGCTGACGGTGGGCTTCCTGATCGTCGGACCGCTTGCCGGGTGGATGTCGGATCGGTTCGGCGCCCGGTTGTTCGCCACCACGGGCCTCAGCGTGTCGGCTGCCAGCTTCCTGCTGCTGGAACTGCTGCCGATCGACTTCAGCTATCTCTGGTTCGCGCTGTTGATCTTCCTGTTCGCCGTGGGCATGGGCCTGTTCTTCTCGCCGAACCAGGCCAGCGTGATGAACAGCCTGCCGCCCGAGCAGCGCGGCGCCGGTGCGGGCATGCTCAACACCTTCCAGAACTCGGCCACCGTGCTGTCGATGGGCCTGTTCTTCACGATCGTGACACTGGGGCTGGCCTCGCGCCTCCCGTCGGCGCTGTACAGCGGGCTGGTGAAGTCCGGAGTGGCGCCGGGACCGGCGCACATCGTGGCGAGCGAGCCTCCGATCGGCAGCCTGTTCTCCGCGTTCCTTGGCTACAACCCGGTCAAGGAGTTGCTCGGCCCGACCGGGGCGTTCGCACACATGTCAGCGCGCCAGGTCGCCTACATCACCGGCCGGTCCTTCTTCCCGCACCTCATTGAGGAGCCGTTCGCGGGCGGCCTGCACCTGGCCTTCACGTTCGCGGCGGGGGCGACCGTTATCGCGATCATCGCCTCGGCGCTTCGCGGGCGGCGCTATGTTCACGGAGCGGTCGAGGCCGAGGCCCCAGCCGACGCACTGACCGGCGAGATGGTTTCCCTGCCGGTGGACGCTGAGCTGGCCGGCGAGGACTGAGGGCTCGGTGAAAGCAGGCACTGGATGAACGCTAGCTCAGGCGCCGAGGCCCGGCCCGTCGCCGATGATGAACGGCTGTTCGGCATCGGAGCCGCCGCCGAGCTGGCCGGTGTTTCGCAGCGAGCGCTGCGCTACTACCAGCAACTCGGCCTCATCACGCCGCACGGCTGCACGCCGGGCGGACTGCGCCGGTACTGCCAGGAAGACCTGGCCAGGGTGGCGAGGATCCGGACGCTTCAGACGCTGCTCGGCCTCAACCTGGACGAGATCGCGCTGGTGCTACGTAGCGAGGACCGGATGGCCGAGATCAGGCTGGCCTATCACGCCGAGGGCACCACCTGCGCCGAACGCGCGGACCTGGTACGTGAGAGCCTGGAGTTGCAGCAGGAACTGCGTGCCACAGTCGAGGCCAAGCGGCTGGGAATCGAGGGTTTCCTGACCGATCTGGATGCCCGGATCGACAAGACGCGAGGCCTCCTCGAGCAGATGACAGCTCCTGCCGCTGCCGACCCGGGGCCGGTCAGCCGGCCGCGACTCCGGGGCCGCTGAAACCGGTTCGACCAGCTCGTGCCTGATCTCAGGCTGACAAAGGAGCAAGCCGTGTTCCTGAACTTGCGCGATGTCCCGACCAGGGCCGCTACCGGGGCCTACATCCTGCACACGGGCCTGGAGAAGTGGAAGGAAGGCGAGGAGGAGCGGGCCAAGGCCGTGCACGGCATGGCCTCCGGCGCTTACCCGTTCCTGTCGAAGGTTCCGCCGGCCACGTTCCTCAAGTGCCTTGCCGCCGCGGAGATCGGGACCGGTGCGGTCCTGCTGGCGCCGGTCGTCAGCAACAAGGTCGCCGGAGCGTGCCTCACCGCGTTCGCCGGCGGCCTGCTCGGACTGTACATGCGCACGCCCGCTCTGCATCAGCCAGGCAGTGTCTGGCCGACGCAGGCCGGGACCGCCGTCAGCAAGGACGTGTGGATGCTCGGCATCGGCCTCGGGCTACTGGCCGACGGGCTCACCGCCAGCCGGGACGGCCGGGACAGCTGACGCGGCTTGATCCAGCTGCCGCGGCCGACCACGCCGTCCAGGTCAGGGCGTCTCGCTCCAACGGACCGGAATCCCGTGCGGCGACGCCGTGCCGAGCACGTGGCGCTGCCCGCCCGGCCAGGTCGTCAGCACCACCGGGCAGCCGCCCGAGCGGGACTGCTCCAGATAGAGGTAGGCGAACCTCGCCCGTGCGGTCGCCGCGGCGCCGAGCGCAGCCACGCCCTCGGCTAGCTCGGCCCGCTGCGCCTCGTCCAGATACTGCCGGAAGATCGAGTGCCAGAGCACCGTCCACGTCCCCGCCACGAGTTCGATGCTCGTGACCGTCCGGGTTGCTGACTCGGTCCTGAGCTCGGCCGGCACGCGCCCGGCCACCTCCAGCGCGCCCCGGAGCCGGGCCAGCCGGTCGGCCTGGTCGGGCCAGATATAAGCGGTCAGCGTCAGCTGGCCATGCGCAGAGGTGGGATCGATGGGCGCAAGGTCGCCGCCGGTCCGCTCAATAACCTCGACGCGGCTGTCCGGAGGCGCGGCGCCCTGCCAGCCGTGACGGAGCACGACCGGCGAGCCGGGGTCACCGTAACTGCTCGCGTCGCCGGGCACGTAGAACAGATCCGCGCGCAGGTTCAGCCCGGCACTCGCGCCCACCTCGACCAGCCGGATCGGCAGGCTCGCCTGCGCGGTTATGTTCAGCAGCCCGCCGATGAGTGCCGCTGCCCGGCCCACCTCGTTCGTCTGCGGCGGCCAGTCGAGCCACGGCCGGATCGCGTCCTGCTGCTCGGCGAGCGTCTTCTTCAGCGCTGCCCAGGCGTGCGGGCTGCCCGGCTCGGTGTCGATGCTGCCGCCAGCTGACGGATACCACGCTGCCAGTTCCGGTGCCCGGCCGGACAGGGCCAGTGCATGGGCACCGCCGAGCATTCGCAGCGCCAGCACGCCGGCCGGCCGGGTCTGCAGATGCCCGCCGAGCACCTGCGCGACCGGGCCGCCGACCAGCAGGTCGTCGGCCGAGAGCGCCAGCAGGTCGCCGTACAGAGGGCTGCCGATCTCACGGCAGGCCGCGCTCTGGAGCCGCAACAACTGGGCAGTGCGCTCGACGGGCGAGCCGTTGAGCTCCGAATGGGCCACGGCCGACACTATCGCAGGCCAAGCTTCGCATCGCGAACACGCATACCCGGGTGCGAACCCGTGTTTGCGGGGTTCGGGAGCCCAGGTCCGGCGGCGCTGCGCGGTTGCCGGCCCCGGGCAGCGCAATGCCCACAATGGTGCGAGGCCCCTGCATGTATGAGATGCAGAGGCCTCGCGTGGTCACCAGTCCTGCAAGCCACCGATCGCTCGCCAGCTTCCGTTTCCGGTAACCGTACCGCCTCTCCGGATACCGCGGGCCGGTTAGCGTTTCCGCTCTCCAGCTCAGGGACCCTGGATGACTCCGGGGTCAGAATCCTTTGTGGCCGTGACAGAATTTCTACCGCTAAGCGCGTGGCTTGCGCAAGTGGTTTCGGGCGATCATTTCAAGATTCTTTAGCAGTCCGTCCGCAGGCGACAAAACCGTGCAATCTGAAGTCCGTAATCGGCAAATTTATCCCCGACGCCAGAGAAATGGGGCAGCGCAGACGAATGAGGCCCCTGCATGTATGAGATGCAGGGGCCTCACCGCGCCCGGCGAGTCGCTGACCTGCCGATTCCTCGGCTGCCCGCGCATTGCCGGACTGCACCATCCACGCACCGACTCGCGCATAAGCCCGGTTCCCCGTCGCTCCTGCTGCCCCGAGGTTTTACCCTCCGGGTGAGCCTTCCGCGTGAAGTGGTGAGTGAATTTCTACTGCGCTGGGTCCTGAGATCGCAAGGGCTTCCGTTAATCTTTTCAAGATTCTTTAGCCATCCACAGGACGCCGATTGTTATCCCCCCTTGTCTGCCGTTTATCCACTGCTTATCCACAGGGCTGTGCACAATTCGATCAAGGAGCAAGGCGGCGGGGTAGCCGAGGAAGGTCGCGGCTCGCGGCACCGGCCCGGCCTCGTCGCGGCGGCGCGTGCGCCCGCCCGAACAGGGTCGCAGCGTCGCGCTGACGGTCGGGTCAGCCGCAGGCGGGCCCGCCCGGCTGCAGGACAGTCAGCCCGTGATTCCCGACCTTGACCGGCGTCAGGTGCGCTGCGGCCAGAGCTACCTTCCAGGCTGCCGCCTCGGCCGGGATGACGTGGCTGCGAATCAGCCAGATCCGGGCGCAAGACCCTGGCCTGACCTCGCTCAGCGCCTCCCGCAGGCCGACCGTGACTCCGGCGAGGTTGCGGTTGGGCGCCACCACGATCCGCGGCTGGCCAGGGAAGTAGGCCACGTAACCCTGCCTGACCACGTTGGTCAGGCGCCGGGCGGGCTGACCATTGGGCCAGTAGTAGGCGAAACCCCAGTTGCTGTTGAGGTTGACCAGGATCACATCATCGGCGGCAGCATGTTTCGCCACGTAGTCGGCCTGGTCCCGGACGTCTTCGTTCGGGATCGGATGGCCGCGCACGTAGGGCGCGGCCGCGACCGAGAACCCAGCGACTGCCGCGACGGCAATCATCGAGGCCACCACCCAGGCCGCAGCACCCCCGCGCAGCCGGCGCGCCAGCGCGCAGATGCCGCCCACTCCGACCGCCGCCACCGCGACGGTGACTGCGATCAACCAGGTCGAGGTGCGCAGGTCGCCGAAGGGATAGATCTTGACGGCCGACATCACGATCATCTCGGGCAGCAAGACGATGGCAGCCAAAGCCGTGGCTGGCCGCCCAAGCCGGAACATGGTCACCAGCCCGACGATCACCAATGGCAGGGCCAGCCAGGCCGGCCCCAGCCCGAAGTCCGCGCGCAGGTGGCCCAGCATCTTCGTGATGAACGCCCAGCTCGCGTGCAGGCCCTGGCCGAGGGGAACGTAATAGCCGTCCCAGTAGGTC
>JASIBJ010000779.1 GCA_030045215.1 Streptosporangiaceae bacterium
CCCGAGGGCCATGGCGTTAACCAGCGGGGTCTGGGTGACGTAGAGCTCGGGGACGGACGGCAGGTCCAGGATGTAGGCACCGTCGAGCATCGCCTGGTACAGGTCGGGGAACTGCTCGGGGGAGCAGCGGACCGAACTGGCCAGGAACGCCAGCCGCAGGGCGCGATCGTTGAACAGGCCGGCCAGATTCTTGAGGATGGTGTCGAACCCGGTCAGCTTGCGCAGCGCGACAAGCGCGGACCGGTCGGCGGGGTGCTCGTAAGCACGAGAGCTGATACCCGGCAGACGGATCCGGGAACGTTCCGGCACAGTGGTCATAGGGTCATCGTAGGCGCCGCAGCCGAGAGGTAGACACATGACAGTGCCAGCCGGTCCACCGATCTTCGAGCCTGAGGCCGAGTCGATGTCGGCTGAGCAGCTAACCGGGCTGCAACTCGAGCGGCTGCGCGCCATGATCGACAGGCTGATCGGGCTCGGCGGACTGCAGGGCACCCGCCTCAAGGAGGCCGGGGTGGCCGCCGGTTCCGACGTGAACCTGGCCACGCTCTCCCGGCTGCCTTTCATCACCAAGCAGGACCTGTGGGACGCCTACCCATTCGGGCTGCTCGCGGTGCCGCGCGAGGACGTCGTGGCCGTGCACGGGTCAAGCGGCACGGGCGGCCGCCCGACCCTGGTCGCCTACAGCCGGGCCGACCTGAAGCTGTGGGCCAGGATGTGCGCGCGGGCGCTGGCCGCGGCCGGGGCGACGCCGGCCAGCATCGTGCACAACGCCTACGGATATGGCCTGTTCACCGGCGGCCTCGGCATCCATCAAGGTGCAATCGAGCTCGGAGCCACGGTCGTGCCCGTCTCGGGCGGGATGACGTCACGCCAGGTGACGCTGATCAAGGACCTGCAGCCGGACATCCTGACGTGCACGCCGTCATATGCGATCCGGCTGGGCGAGGCGCTGGCCGAGGCCGACGTCCTGCCGGGGGATGGCCTGCGCCTCAAGGCGGGCCTGTTCGGCGCCGAGCCATGGACGGAGGAAATGCGGGTCAGGCTGGAAGACCTGCTCGGGCTGCGTGCGCTCGACATCTACGGCCTCTCCGAGGTCATCGGGCCGGGCGTGGCGGCCGAGTGCCGGCTGGCAGCCAACGGCCTGCACGTGAACGAGGACCACTTCCTGGTCGAGGTGACCGACCCGGTCTCAGGCGAGCCGGTGCCTGACGGGACGCCCGGCGAACTGGTGTTCACGACCCTCACCAAGCAAGCCCTCCCCCTGCTGCGCTACCGGACCGGCGATATCGCCTCGCTGCGCCGTGGTACCTGCCGCTGCGGTCGAACCCTGGCGAAGATGAGCAAGGTGGCCGGCCGCAAGGACGACATGCTTATCATCCGCGGAGTCAACGTGTATCCGAGCGAGGTCGAGCGGGTGCTACTCACCGATTCGGGCCTGGCGCCCGAGTACCTGCTGGTGGTTGATGAGCGGCAAGCGCAGGCCCGGCTGATTGCTTGCGTTGAGATCGGAACGGGGTCGTCCGGGCCGCACCGGGGCCAGGAGGAGCTGGAGTCCGGGCTGAGGAACGCGCTCGGCCTTTCGGTCACGGTACGCGTGCTGCCGCCCGGCTCGCTGCCGAGAACCGAGGTGGGCAAGGCGGTGAGGGTGCGGCGCTGGAGGGGAGGCGATCCGCCGCTGCCTGGTCTGGGCTAGCTCTTCCCGGCAATACTGCAACCAGAATCGCCCCTCGCGGCATCTTGTGAGTGGGATGCGAGGTGCCTGGTGGAGTGCCCAGAGGAGTTCACCGAGTTCGCCGCGGCGGAGATGGCACGGCTGCGGCGAACTGCCTACCTGCTCTGCGGTGACTGGCACGCGGCCGAGGACCTGACCCAGATCGCGCTGACCAGGACGCTGCTGGCCTGGCGTCGCATCATCAAGCAGGAGAACGCGCACGCCTATGCGCACCGGACGCTCGTCAACGCCTACCTCGGTCAGCGCCGGATCCGCAGATTCGGCGAGATCCCGGTCGGCGATCTGCCCGAACTCCTTGGCCCGTCGGGCACCACGGAGCTGCGGGTCGTGCTGCTGGCCGCGCTGGCGACCTTGCCGCCCCAGGCCCGCGCCGTCGTCGTGCTGCGGTACTGGGAGGACCTGAGCGTGGATCAGGTCGCCGAGATCCTGCGGTGCTCGGCTGGCACGGTGAAGAGCCAGAGCGCGCGGTCCCTCAAGAAGCTGCGCGAATCGCTGGGCCGCAGCCTGCCCGATCTGGCGCTGGCCGACTGATGACCAGGGGGAGCCGGAGATGACCGAGACCGCCGTGCGTGACCTGATGCGGCAGGCCATGACCGGGAACGAGCCGCCTATGGGCCCGGTTCTCGGCCAGGCTGTGCGGGCGGCCCGCCGGGTCAGGCGGCAGCGGCAGGCTGCCTCGGCCGCCGCGGCCGCCGTGATCGCGGTTGGGCTTGTCGTCGGCGTGCCGGCGATCGGCGGGCCAGGTCACGGCCTGCGGCGTGATGTGGTCTCGGCTCACTTGGTGTTTATCGCGCCCGCACTGCCTGACTTGACGTATGTCAGGACTCACCCGATAACACGCCAGTACCTCGGCCAGCTGCTGCTGGCCGAGCTTCCGGTGGGCGCCGCGCACAGCGTGGTCGAGGCCAGCGCCGATTCCAACACTCCCGGAGCAATTGGCCGGACCGCGAGCGCTTGGTTCAGTGAGGTCACGACGCCCTTGGGATCGGGCGCCGTGGAGGCGGAAATGATGGCCGTGGGCACGACGGACGCCCAGTTCGGCTGCCCGCCAGGCCTGGTCGCCGGTCTCTGCAAGACCTACAGTCTGGCGGGTGGAGTGAAGGTCGTCGAGGAGTACGCCTCGGCTACGCAGTCAATCAGGCGCCTGCGCGTGCTGTCCTTCCAGGTCCAGGTGTTCCGCCCGCGCGTCGTTCTCATCAGCCTGTACGAGACCAACAGGACCGCGAACGCCAGCGCGGTGAGCTTCGGGATGCCGCTGACAGCCGCGCAGCTGCTGACGGCCGCGGTCGACCCGCGCTGGCAGTTCTACATCACCAAGCCCGCCTCGACCAGCACGGGTTCTGGCCACGGCTTGATGATGATGTTGTAGCCAGCCACCGTCGGCTGCCGCTCAGTCACGGCCGCCGAAGATGCGCAGGAAGAACAGGAATACGTTCAGTGCGTCGAGGAAGATAGATGCGGCCAGCACCGGCGCCGAGGTGATGTCCCGCGACCGGCGCAGCCGCTGGAAGTCGAACAAGGTCAGGCCGGCGAAGATGATCAGGCCGAGGATTGAGTACAACATCTCGGCCGCCGGGATCCTGACGAAGATCAGCACGATCCCGAACAGGATCAGCGCGATGAGCGCGAAGAAGGAGATCCGGCCGAGCGCGGACAGGTCCCGGCGGGTGGCGTAGCCGACCGCGCCAAACCCGGCCATGAACAGGGCGGTAGCGCCTGCCGCCTGCCAGACCGCCTGCGGGCTCGTGGTCGAGTAGTAGGCGACGGCCGGGCCCATGGCCAGGCCGAGGAAGAGGCCGACGCCCATCAGCAGGATCACGCCTCCCCGGCCCCGGCGGACCGCGAAGTTCAGGGCGATCAGGCAACCGAAGCCGACGAGGAACCAGACTATGGACAAGCCGGGGGACAGGTTCCGGCCCGCGTAACAGCCGAGCGTGAAAAAGCCGGCCGCCGCGGCGACCAGCCACATGACTTGCCCGAACAGGGTGGCTGTCTGGTCTCTCGAAAAGGCTGTCGGCGCATAAGCGGGCGAGTCGTACACAATTGGTCCTTCCTGGCGATAGAACACCCATCCTGCTACATGGACCCGGACGCCGTGCCCCCTTGAAGCGGCATGATGTGCTGAGCACTAGCGCGGGCCTGACGAGGAGGTTAGATGGCGGAGGGTATCAGCCGGAAGTGGACGGCGCAGGACGTGCCTGACCAAAGCGGCCGCACGGTCGTCATTACCGGGGCGAACTCGGGCATCGGGCTCGAGGCAGCCAAGGTCCTGGCGGCTCACGGGGCGCGAGTCGTGCTGGCGGGCCGCGATCGTGCTCGCACGGCGAGCGCCGCCGAGCAGGTCGGCGCGGCTGCGGCCAATGGCCAGGCCGAGACGGCCGAGTTGGACCTGGCGTCCCTGGAGTCGGTGCGAGCGGCGGCCGCCGACATCCGTGCTCGCTTCCCCCGGCTCGACCTGCTGATCAACAATGCGGGCATCATGTTCACGCCGTACGGACTGACCAAGGACGGCTTTGAGCTGCAATTCGGCACTAACCACCTGGGCCACTTCGCGCTGACCGGCCTGCTGCTGCCCGCCCTGCTTGACGTACCCGGGTCGCGAGTCGTGACCGTGAGCAGCAACGGTCACCGGACGGGCCGAATGAACTTCGACGACCTCATGCACGCGAAGCACTACTCGAGGTACACCGCTTACGGCCAGTCGAAGCTGGCCAACCTCATGTTCACCTACGAACTGCAGCGTCGGCTTTCGGCCGCGAGCGCCCAGACAATCGCGACGGCCGCGCACCCCGGCACCGCGCGGACGCAGCTGGTCAGGCATATGTCACCGCTGGCCAGCGCCTCGATGAGTAACAGGTTCCATGCGCTGAACTCGTGGTGGGTTCAGGACGCGGCGATGGGCGCTCTGCCGACGCTGCGCGCTGCCACCGACCCGGCGGCCACCGGCGGTGCCTACTACGGCCCGGACGGGCTGCTCCAGCTGACCGGCTACCCGGTCCTGGTCCGGTCGAGCGGACGATCCCAGAACGCCGAGGCGCAGCGCAGGCTATGGGCCGAGTCGCAGAAGCTGACCCAGGTCAGCTACCCGGTCTGAGCCCGCGGTTAGGCTCGCATCCCATGAGCGAGGCTGCGTCCCTGAGACGATCGGGAGATGCAGTATGAGCGAGCCGGCGGGGCGCGGTGGTGCCAGGCCTCCGGAGCGAGGTACGAGCGATGAGGGAAGCCGCGTGGAGGCGCCCCGCGGGCGAGCGGGACATAGAGCTGGCGCAGTTGGCGCGAACGGCACGGGCAGGCGCGTTGGCGTCATGGGCGGCACCTTCGACCCGATCCATCACGGGCACCTGGTCGCCGCGAGCGAGGTAGCGGACGTCTTCGACCTGGACGAGGTCGTCTTCGTGCCTACTGGCCAGCCCTGGCAGAAGGAGGGCCGCGAGGTCTCACCGGCCGAGGACCGGTACCTGATGACGGTCATCGCAACCGCTTCCAACCCCAGGTTCTCGGTCAGCCGGGTCGACATCGACCGGCCGGGGGAGACCTACACGATTGACACGCTTCGCGACCTGCGAGCAGAGCGCAGCCCCGAAGTGGAGTTCTACTTCATCACCGGCGCCGACGCACTCGCCAAGATGATTTCGTGGCGGGACGCGGACGAGTTGTTCGAACTGGCGCAGTTCGTCGGCTGCACTCGGCCAGGGCATCAGCTGACGATGACGGATCTGCCTGCGGACCGGATCAAGCTCCTGGAAATTCCGGCGCTGGCAATCTCCTCGACCGAGTGCCGGGTGCGGGTGCGGGGCGGCCACCCGATCTGGTACCTGGTGCCCGACGGCGTCGTGCAGTACATCGCCAAGCGAGGGCTGTACGTGGGCTAGCAGAGCTGACCGCGCGACGATGGTGCCTGCGGTGCCGCTCGTGGCCTCGTATGGTGGGACTACGAGTTGGCAGGGAGGACGGGCTGTGCGGCTGCAGGGCGTCGGCAAGCGCTACGGGCTGCGCCAGCCCTGGGTCGTCCGTGACGTGAGCGTCGAGGTGGCCGCGGGCCAGTTGATCCGGCTGGAAGGCCGCAACGGCAGCGGCAAGTCCACCCTGCTCCGGCTGGCAGCCGGGATCACGGTGCCGACCGCGGGCCGGGTCAGCGGGCGGCCCTCGACCGGCTACGTGCCGGAGCGCTTTCCCGGCGGCCTCGCGTTCTCGGCGCGCGACTACCTGATCCACCTGGGCCGGATCCATGGCTTGCGCGGCCCGTCGGTCAGGGCCGAGGCTGACCGCTGGCTCGCCCGGCTCGGGGCGGCGGAGCACGCGGGCGCTCCGCTTCGCACGCTGTCCAAGGGGATGTGCCAGAAGGTCGCCATTGCCCAGGCGCTACTGCCGCGGCCTGGCCTGCTCGTCCTCGACGAGGCCTGGACCGGGCTCGATCAGGCAGCGCGAGGGACGCTCGACGCGGCGGTCGCCGAGCGCCTGGCCGACGGCGGGACCGTGATGTTCGTCGACCACCATCAGGCCAGGCTAGCCGGGCGTGTCAGCCAGCGCTGGCAGCTTGGCGGCGGGGAAGTCCGGGTGCTCGATGGCCCGGGGGCGGCGGACGCGAAGCGGGCTGACGGCGGGCCGCCCGAGGCCACGGTGCTGATCGAGCTGTCGGGCGTCGATCCCGAGTCGCTGCCGCAGCTAGCGCGGCTGACCGGAGTCGTGGGGGCAGGCCTCGTTCCCTCCAAAAATCGTGAAGTTGGCCTGGCGCGCGCTGACGGTCCCAGCCGGGTCGAGCTAGTGGCGCTCGCGGCCGCCTCTGACTCGGTCCTGCGACAGCTCCTGAGCTGGGATGACGTGCATGTTGTCGGAGTCAGGTCCAACGGTGCCGAGCCGCGGGACGCCCGGTGAGCGCCCTGCTTCGGTACCAGGCCGCCATTTTGCTCCGGTCACATCGCTGGGTGTTTCCGCTGATCAGCTACGTGCTGCTGATCTCGGTCGCGGGGGTCGGCGGGCAAGAGTCGCTCGGCGATGGGCTCGACTGGAGCGCCGCGATGCTGTTGCCGGTTGTCGCGCTCCTGACCAGGTCGATGCTGACGGCCGAGCCAGAGGCCGCTCGCGAGTGCGTGGCTGCCGCCGCCGGGCCGAGGAAGGCGCAGATCGCGGTGCTGCTGACCGGGCTGGCTGGCGGGGCGGTGCTGGCCCTCGCCGGCGCGGGTTATGAGCTGGCGACCTTCGGCGGTGTGCGGCACGTTCATCCAGATGCGCTCGGGGCTAGCCTGGCCGCTGGTCTGGGCAAGGCGGTTGTCTGCGTGCTCGTCGGGTCCGCTGTCGGCACGTTCTTCAACCCGCCGGTGATCCGCCACCAGGCGGTCGCCTTGCTCAGCACCATCGCAGCGGTCCTGGTGGCGCTGCTCTCCAGCGTCTCGCCGGCCAGCGCCGCGTTGCGGGGGAGCGGCGCGGCAATCCAGTCGGCCAGATGGCCGCCCGGCGTTCCGTTCTTGGTTGCCGGCGTCCTGCTGGTCGCGTCCTGGTTTCTGTCGGCCAGCCTGGCCGCGAGACGGGGTAGCTGAACTCTGTGATTCGTGAGACTATCTGTAAGACGAATCCGTTATATGCGGTTTATCGGTCGGATCCGGGCCCCAGTTGGATTGGCGTCTCGAATTCGCCGGATAGCCTGGCAGTTGGCTACGTTCAGTTTTCACCGGAACGTGAGATCGTATGAGGGCCAACCGGCGAGCCGAGGAGGACTGCCAGCACTCGTGACTGCCACCGACAGGGCCGTCGAGCTCGTGGAGATCGCGGCCGCAGCCGCGGCTGACAAGCTCGCCTCCGACATCATTGCGTACGACGTCAGCGAGCAGCTGGTCATCACCGATGCTTTTCTGCTCTGTTCGGCATCGAACGACCGCCAGGTTCGCTCGATCGTCGACGAGATCGAGGAGAAACTGGCCCACGCCGGCGCCAAGCCCGCCAGGACCGAGGGGGAGCGCGAAGCTCGCTGGGTGCTGCTCGACTACATCGACATCGTGGTGCATGTCCAGCATGCCGAGGAGCGGGTCTACTACTCACTGGAGCGGCTGTGGAAGGACTGCCCGGTGATACCGCTGCCTGAGCCGGTGGGTGCCTCCGGTGCCCACGGATCGGGGACCGGCGACGGAGGCCGGCGCTGACAGTCACGGCAGGGTCGGGCAGCATCTGGTCGGGCGGCGACACCGCGGAGATCGTGAAACTGGTGCTGTGGCGCCACGGGCAGACCACGTACAACGCGGAGCGAAGGTTCCAGGGGCAGGCTGATGTGCCCCTCAACGACGCCGGCCGGGAGCAGGCCACGCGGGCTGCCCCGTATCTGGCGGCGATGAAGCCGGACGCCATTTTCTCCTCCGATCTCAGCCGGGCGACCGAGACGGCCGACATTCTCGCCCGGCTTACCGGGCTGCCCGTGCAGTTGGACAAGGACCTGCGCGAGCGCGGTGGCGGCTCGTGGGAGGGCAAGACCGCCGACGAGATCCGGGCCCAGTTTCCCGAGGCGTTCGCCAACTGGGCTCCCGCCGACGGCGAGACCGCCGCGGCGGTGGCCGACCGGGCGTCGGCCGCGATGGAGCGGATCGCTGAGAGCCTCCCCG
The DNA here is from genome assembly GCA_030045215.1 of Streptosporangiaceae bacterium. The sequence continues at coordinate 8,323 of JASIBJ010000779.1, forward strand.
GCGGCTCGCTGGCCGTCGTGGTTGCCCACGGGGGGGCCCTCGGCTTCGGCTCGGCCCGGCTACTCGGCATTCCCGACGACCTGCGGCCGCTCGGGCCATTCGGCAACTGCTGCTGGTCGGTCCTGTCCCGGCGGTTTGGGCGGTGGCGGCTGCTTGAGCACAATGTCGGGATCTTGCCCGAGCCGGTCCTCGACGTCGACGCCGGACGCCATGTTTAACACATGGCGGCCGTCTTAACGTGGGCCTTCGGTCGGTTGCGGGCTGACCGAACCCGCTTCGCCTGCCGCATGCAGGAGTCTGTCAGAGCCTCCGGTGGCCGGTCCCGGTAGCTCGGCTAGCCCGGGGAACCGAGGGCCGCGCAGTGTTTCGAGGCGATGAAGGATCGCCATTTCGCCGCGGGTGATTGCTTCGAGGTCATGAAGGAGCCAGTACTGGTGGCTGGCGGCGCCCAGGAGTGCCTGGATTTCAAAGGCAACCTGCGCAGCGTCGTCCTGGGTGAGCTGTCGTAGTGCGATGCCGGCTGTGACCAGTTCTTCGAGGCGCTGCATCCACCATCTCATGGTCGCTTCAACCGCAGCCCGGACCGGGCCGCTGCGAGCGGCGTATTCGTGAAAGACGGTGACCCAGAAGTCCCCGCCGTGCAGCCCGGTCTCACCGCGGTAGGAGAGCAGGGCCCCGCACATTGCCAGTAGCCGCGGCACACCATCGGGGGCGGACTCGGCCGGCGTGACGACATCGCGCAGGAACTGTGCCCGCGCGTACCGGATCGTTTCGAGTTGCAGCCCTTGCTTTGAGCCGAAGTGCCCGTAGAGCCCGGCCTTGCTCATGGCCAGTTCGCCCGCGAGCCTGCCTATAGTCAGCGATTCCAGGCCGTACAGCCCTGCAAGCTGGTAGGCACGGGCGAGGATGCGGCCCTTGGTAGTCCGGTCTTCCACGGCGCCAGTTTATACGTACGATCGTTCGTGTGTTATCGTACGAACGATCGTACGCATATGCAGCGAGGAGGCGCGCCGGTGACCGAGGCAATCGAAGGCCGCGTCAGCCGCTACATCCTTGAAGGCGACGATGCAGACCTGCGGCGGCTGCTGGCCTTCTCGGAGGTCACCTCAGCGCCGGCCAGGCGCGCGTTCAGCAGGATTGGCCTGTCCGATGGGTGGGCGGCAATCGACTGCGGGTGCGGTCCCATCGGCGCGCTGGCAGACCTGGCAGACATGGCGGGCCCTCGCGGCCGCGTGGTCGGCGTCGATGTCAGTGGGCTGGCCATCGAACGCGCGCATTCAGTCGCGGCGAGGCTCGGATTGGACAACGTCGAGCTGGTAACCGGTGACATTCACGGCCTTAATCCGGCCGCACTGGGCGGGCCCTTCGATCTGGCCTTCACCCGGCTGGTCCTCATGCACCAGGCCGACCCGGCACTCACCCTGAGCAGAATCGCGCAGCTGGTCCGCCCCGGCGGATGGATCATCGCGCACGAGCCACTGCGAAACCCGCCGCCACGATCCCATCCGCACATGGATGCTCTCGACGCCTACTACGGCTTGCTGCACGAGATGCTGGAACGCACCGGCGTGCCGTACGGCGCCGTGGAGGGCCTGCCACGATCGGCCCGCGCAGCGGGCCTGGAAGTTGTCGCGGCTGAGGGCTTTTTCATCCTCGGCGAACCGGAACTTGCCTTCGAGATCCACGCCAACACCCTTCAAGCGTTCAAGGATGCCGCCGTCAGTCTGGGCGTCGCGGCCGAGCACGTCGACGCGCTGATCGCTGCACTCCGCGCTGGCAAGACTGGCAACTATGAGTGGGTGTCCACGCCATTCTTCATCGACCTGACACTGCGCAAGCCCCGAGTCACATGAGGGCCGATCGTGGGTTTCGGGGTCATTCCTATGTCCCGAGAGATCACAGTGGGCCTAACGACCAACAACCCGAACCGCCCGGCCGACGTTCTAGTCGACGACGCTGCGATGTCGATCGGGCCGGTAACAAGGACCTGTGAAGCGAAGTACGTCGCGGTCATGTTGCCGCCACAGACGAGCAGATCTCTCCGGCCCCGCGGGAAGCTTCATGTCCCCTATCGCGGCGCCACCCTCAGCGCCCGGTCGCCAGGCGATGACGCCCACCTCGTCGAAGATGGGCGCCCGCTCGTCATCATCTGCAGCCGGCCAGTTCCCGAGCTCACTCGCTATGTTCGACCTCACGATGTGCGCCTGGTGTCGCCCGACTTGGCCAGGCAATCGCGGGACTCCTCCGGCATCAGAAAGTGGGTGCCGTCCGGACGTGGCATAAAACGCTTGCCGACACCCTTCTTGCTCAGTAGCATACTCAGTATGATAACGACTAGGCGGGAGTCATGAGCGTTCGGCACGCGCTGCTGGCACTGCTCAGCGAGGGGCCGAAGTACGGGCTTCGGCTGCGCGAGGAATTCGAGGCGGGCACCGGCGAGGTCTGGCCGCTGAACATCGGGCAGGTGTACACGACGCTGCAGCGGCTGGAGCGAGACGGGCTTGTCGAATCCGACGACGATGATGAGCGGGACAGCCCGCAGAAGCGGTTCCGGATCACCGCCGAGGGCGACCGTGAACTGGCTGCATGGCTGCGGACTCCGCCGGACATGTCCTCGCCGCCGCGCGACGAGCTTGTGATCAAGGTGCTGGTGGCGATGCGTGTGCCGGGCACGGACGTACATGAGGTCATCCAGGCGCACCGCCGCTTCCTGGTGGAGCTCATGCAGCAGTGGACCCGGATCAAGGATGCCGATGCGGGCCGTGACCTGGCGCTGGGGCTGGCGGTGGACGCGGAGCTGTTCCGGCTGGATGCGGTGGTCCGCTGGCTGGACGCCGCCGATGGCCGGATCAAGCGGGCCGCGGTGGAGCCGCTGGCCCGGTCGCGAGACGACCTGCCCCGGCTGAGGATGAGGGCGGGGACGGCGCGGTGAGCATGCTGGAACTGCGTCAGGTGTCAAAGGTGTACGGCCTGGGCGCCGCCGAGGTGCACGCGCTCCGCGAGGTCAGCCTCGAAGTGGACCCGGGGATGATGGTGGCGGTGATGGGGCCGAGCGGGTCGGGCAAGTCGACGCTGCTCACGATCGCCGGCAGCCTGGAGGAGCCTACCAGCGGTCAGGTCCTCGTCGCCGGGCACGATCTGGCCACGATGTCGCGCAACGACAAGGCGCGGCTGCGCCGCCAGTCGATCGGGTACGTGTTCCAGGA
>JASIBJ010000780.1 GCA_030045215.1 Streptosporangiaceae bacterium
CAGGCAGAGCCGTCCGAGCCAGACATGAGCCCGTTCCCCCCGAGAGCGGAGCTATCGAGGACGCGCGGGATATGTGCGATGATCCGGCTCGGAAGACCAGAATGCGGTTCCGTCCGAGCAGGAGGGCGCATGGACGTCCGGGAGGCGCTGTACACCACCAGGGCAATGCGCAGGGTGCGGCCTGACCCGATTCCCGCGGACGTGCAGGCACGGATCCTCGATGCGGCGATCCGGGCACCGAGCGGCGGCAACGTGCAAGGCTGGCGGTTCCTGCTTGTCGACGACCCCGCGGTCAAGGCACAGCTTGGCCCGCTGTATCGCGACGCCATCGGGCAGCTCTGGAAGACCGCGTACGCCGAGCGGATCGAGCGGGCGCGCGGCGCGCCCGGGGACCCGGACAGCGCGGCGCTGCTGCGGGTGGTGGCTTCGGCTCAGCACCTCGCCGATCACTTCGAGGAGGTGCCGCTGTATTTGTTCGGCTTCTCCCGCGGCGACCCGTCTGGAGGGTCCATCTTCCCGGCCATCTGGAGTGCTCAGCTGGCGGCCAGAGCCGAGGGCGTAGGCAGCGCGCTGACGTCCGTGCTCGGGATCTTCCACGGCGCGGAGGCGATGCAGATACTGGGCGTACCTGAGGGCAAGGGCTGGGTGATGGCGTGCTGCGTCTCCTTCGGATACCCCTCCGGCCGCTGGGGCGTCGCGGCCCGGCGGCCCGTGCATGAGGTGGCCTACCGCAACCGCTGGGGTAACCCCGTCGGGTTCGAGGTCGCCGAGCCGCTGTGGCCCGTGACCGCTAGCTGACAAGCTCCGCGCGCTGCAGCGGCGTGCGGGTCTCGGGCAGAATCTCCGGTTAGCCCTCCTGGCCGCGCTGGTAGAAGTGGGCAGTCCCGGCCGATGATGAGCCATGGGCTACCGGGATGCCGGACCAGGTCGGCCTGGCGATGATGATGTCGTCGGGTTCGGTCATGACCGCCCGGCGCGCCGACCCTGGCAGACCGGCGCGCTGCTGGCGCTGGCGGGCTGCGCCGTTGTCGCGCTGGCGGTCGTGCGGCTTGGGCATCTTGGGCACAAGCCGCACACGCTGTCGCGATCGGAGCCGCCGCCGGTGGTGGTGACTCGGGCCGGCCGCGACCTGCTCGGTGTCACCGCGAACTGGGACGTGTTCGCCCGCGGGTCCAACTACCTAGTCCGGATTCAGCTCGCCAGCGGCGAGGTCACCCGCACGGCCGTACCGGCATTGGAGTCCAACAATCCAGTGGTCTCGTTTCTGGTCGGCCCGCACGAAGCGGTCATCCGCTCCTACGACCAGGTGGCCGGCTACGTCGTTCGCGACGGTGATCCGGCGCGGCTGCTCACCGGCGTGCTCGCGAACTATGTTGGCCCGCTCCTGCCCGGCCCGGACGACTCGCAGGCCTGGGCGCTCATCGCCGGGCCGGCTTATCAGCGACTGGCACTGATCGGACTGGACGGGAGGGTCACGGGGACGTCGATCAGGCTCCCGCCGGGCGGCCCGCTGCCCGCGACCGCGATCCCCGACCAGCGCGGCTACGCGATGGTGTTGACCATCGCCAACCGTATCTATGACGCCGGGCCGACCTGGGACCGCAGGGTTCCGTCGATGGTGATCGCGATCGGGCCGACCGCCTGGCTGTCCCTTGCCTGCCACCGGCGCTGCCGCAACGTCGTCACCGACGCCGAGACCGGCGCGCAGCGGACTCTGCCGGGGCCGGGACTGACGGACTCGGCCTTTACCTGGCCAACGCTGGGAGTCATCTCGCCCGATGGCGGCGTCGCCGCCGTGCCCGTCATGCAGGCAAGTTCCTCAGGCGGCGTCGTCCTCGACCTGGTCAACCTCAGGACTGGCGCCCGAGTTCAGGCGGACGTGGCCATGAGCCCGGTGCCCGCCTATCAGGGGATGGCCTGGTCACCGGACAGCCGGTGGCTGTTCGCTGTCGCGTCGGGCGGGCGGCTGGTGGCCGTGAATCCGACTACCGGGCAGGTCACCGGCCTGGGGATGCCGCTCCCGCCGGTCAGCCAGGTTGCGGTCAGGCCGGCATCAGGCTAGTGAGGCGCGGCCCGGCTAGTCAGGCCCGGCCCGGCTAGCGTGGCCCGGTCTGAGGAAGTGCGCGGGCGGCTGGGTGTCGCCCGCGCAGGGGTCGGCGCCGAAGTGCATGAGGCGCATCTGCCGTAAAGGCGCCGCGCGGGTCGATCATTGATCCATGGGCGGCTCGGGCGACCTGGCACCGGCAGGGCCGGACCGGCCGGCGGGGCCGGACCGGCCGGCCCAGGCGGGGGCCAGCGCGGACGAGGTGGTGGAGTTCGGCCTGCCGCCGTCCCGGCGCCGGCCGGTCCCCTGGTGGGTAGTGCCGGCTGTGGTACTCGCCGCCGCCGTCGCCGTCATCGCGGTCCGCTCGGCCCTGCACCACGCGCCGTCCCAGCAGACGGTGGCCGTGACGTTCACCGGCCGGCCAATCCTCGGCGTGCGGGCCTCCTGGGAGGTGTTCGCCCTCGGGCCCCGTGACCTGGTCGCCATCGACCTCGCGCGCGGGAAGATCACGACCACGGTGCTCCCAGCCAGGGTGAGCGGCGCACCGTACACGTGGTTCCTTGTCGGGCCGCGCGAGGCCATCATCCGTTCCGTGGCCGGCTTTGGGCCGGGTTACGTCGTTGCCGACGGCGGCCCGGCCCGCCCGCTGCCCGCAACGCTGGCGGGCGACGGTCCGCTGCTCCCCGGCCCCGCGCCCGGCGAGGCGTGGCGATACTCCTGGCTCGGTGACTCGCCGACCATGACGCTCGTGACGCTGGAGGGCCGTCCGGTCGGCCCGACGATCACGCTGGCGCCGCCGCATCACCCGGGGCCGGGAATGCCAGCAGCCGACGGCTCGGGTGGCGTTCTGCTGCTGGGAAGCGCCGGGGAGGTCTACGACGCCGGGCCTGATCGGCGCCTTCAGGTGAACGGGCAGGTGATCGCGGTCGGGCCGACCCGCTGGCTCATGGTGTCGTGCCGCAACGGCCCGCGCTGCCGCAACGTGGTCTACGACCCTCGGTCTGGTGCGTTGCGCGTGCTGCCAGGCCCGGCGCTCACGGGCTTGGCGTACACGTGGCCGCCAGCGGGCGTGATCTCGCCGGACGGCTCGGCTGCCGCCATCATCGATACTGCCGCCGTCGACACCACCACCGGACCGGCCACGATCCGCCTGATCAACCTGATGACGGGCGCCGACACGCGGCTCGCCGTGCCTCCCGACCAGGACGCCGGCAGCCAGTCGATGGCCTGGTCGCCGGACGGCCGGTGGCTGTTCCTCACCGACGACGGACGGCTGCTGGCCGTCAACGCCAGGACGGGGCAGGTGACGGGGCTCGGCGTCAAGCTGCCGGACGTCAGTCAGGTGGCAGTCCGCCCCTGACCCGCCTGGGGCGGCCCGGCACGCGCACGACCAGCGCGCCCGGCCGGACTGCCACGGTCAGCGAGTCGGACGGCCCGATCATCTCGCCGTCCACCTGTCTGGGCAGTTCCTGACCGGCCCGGATCTCAACCCGTCGCGCCCGGTACCGTTCCAGGCGGCTGTCGTCGCGATCGCTCGCGGCGAGGACGCGAAAGCCGACGCTGGTCCAGTCGGCCAGCCCGGCCGGGGCGAGTATCCCGACGTCGAGCACGCCGTCGTCCGGCCGGGCGGCCGGGAGCAGCGGGAACCCGCCGGGCAGCAGGCCGCAGTTGCCGACGACCACGGTCCTGGCCCGCCTGACAAATTCCGGGCCGGCGTCCACCCGGATGGTGAACTCAGCGGGCCGAGCGGGCAACTGCCGAGTTGACGCCGCCGCGTAGGCGAGCCAGCCCGCATGCCGCTTGAGCCAGTCGGGCGTCGCGCCGACCACGGCCGCGTCCAGCCCGATGCCGGCCATCGCGACACTCGTCATGCCATCGGCGATGGCCAGGTCGATCAGCTTGTCCAGCCCGCCGAATCCGGCCCGCAGGGCCGCGCTCAGATCTCGAGGCACCCCGAGCGAGCGTGCCGTCAGGTTTGCGGTCCCGGCCGGCACGATGGCCAGCGGCACGCCGGTGGCGGCCAGCTCCTGCGCGCAGGCCCGTACGGTGCCGTCACCGCCGACGGCGAACACGACGGCGGCGCCCTCGTCGAGGGCCTGCCGCGTCATCCCCGCGCCGCCGTCGGCCAGCGTGGTCATCAGCACCAGCGGCGGCGCCCAGCCGCTCTCGGCGGCGGCCTGGGCAAACCGGGTCCGCAGCCCGCCCAGACCACGGGACCGCAAGCCGTTCACCACGAACGCCGCCAGTCCGGGATTCGCCGGCCGTCGGGCGGCGAATCCCGCATCGCCGTGCCCACCGGGGAGGGCATCCCCGGACCCGCCGATGTCCCGCTGCCCGTCCCGGTCCACCGGCCTAGAGCACGGTCGCCAGCACGTCCCGCGCCTCGTCCTGGATCCTGGCCAGGTGCCCGGCACCCCGGAAGGATTCCGCGTACAGCTTGTACACGTCCTCGGTGCCGGACGGGCGCGCGGCGAACCACCCGGACTCGGTGACAACCTTGATGCCGCCGAGCGGCTCGCCGTTGCCAGGCGCGGTCGTCAGCCGGGCCAGCACCTTGTCCCCGGCCAGTGTCTCGGCGCTGAACTGTTCAGGGGACAGCTTGGCCAGGGCCGCCTTCTGCTCGCGCGTGGCCGGGGCGTCGATCCGCGCGTACACGGACTCGCCGAGCCTCGACGTCAGCTCGCGGTACCGCTCGCTGGGGGTGGCGCCCGTGACGGCGAGGATCTCGGCCGCCAGCAAGTCCATGATGATCCCGTCCTTGTCCGTGGTCCACACCGAACCGTCGCGGCGCAGGAACGACGCGCCGGCGCTCTCCTCGCCGCCGAACCCGATGCTGCCGTCGCGCAGTCCAGGAACGAACCACTTGAACCCGACGGGCACCTCCATCAAGCCGCGCCCGAGATCGTCGGCGACCCGGTCGATCACCGACGAGCTGACCATTGTCTTGCCAACCGACGCCTGCGCCGGCCACCCCTGCCGGCGGCTGAACAGGTAGTCGATCGCGACCGCCAGGTAATGGTTGGGGTTCATCAGCCCGGCGTCCGGCGTCACGATGCCGTGCCGGTCGGCATCGGTATCGTTGCCGGTGGCAATCGCGAAGTCGAGCCGCCGGCCGATGAGCGAGGCCATCGCCGACGGCGAGGAGCAGTCCATCCGGATCCGGCCGTCCCAATCCAGCGTCATGAATCGGAATGTCGGGTCTACGTGCGGATTCACGACCGTCAGGTTGAGGCCGTAGCGGCTGGCGATCTCGCCCCAGTAATCAACGCTCGCGCCACCAAGCGGATCGGCGCCGATCCGCACTCCGGCCGCCCTGATCGCGTCCAGGTCGACCACCGAGCTCAGGTCCCCGACGTACTGGCCAAGGAAGTCGTGCCTGCCCGTCTTTCCCCTGGCCCGCGCGAGCGGAATGCGGCGTACCCCGTGGAGCCCGCCGCGGAGCAACTCGTTCGCCCGCTCCTGGATGCGCGCGGTGATGTCCGATCCGGCCGGCCCGCCACTTGGCGGGTTGTACTTGAACCCGCCGTCCTCGGGCGGGTTGTGCGACGGGGTCACGACGATGCCGTCGGCCAGCCCGGCCGGCGGCCCGTCCGCTTCGGTAGTCAGGCCACCGTTGTGCTCGATGATCGCGCGTGACACCGCGGGCGTGGGGGTGTAGCCGTCGCGCTTGTCCGCCAGCACCGCGACATCGTTGGCTGTCAGTACCTCAAGCGCGGTGACCAGGGCGGGCTCGGACAGGGCGTGGGTGTCCCGGCCGATGAACAGCGGACCGGTGATGCCGGCGGCGGAGCGGTAGTCGCAGATTGCCTGCGTCGCGGCGGCGATGTGGTCCTCGTTGAACGAAAGCCGCAGCGCGCTCCCGCGGTGCCCGGACGTGCCGAAGGTCACCTGCTGGGCCGGATCGGCCGGATCGGGATGCTCGGCGAAGTAAGCCGTGACGAGCTTCGCCACGTCCACCAGGTCTTCGTACGTCGCCGGCTTGCCGGCCCGCTCGTCCATGCTGCCTGCCAGGGTCTTAAGTCTGCCCAGCCTCATCACGCCTGAGTTTCTCCTGCATCGGCAGGACGTCCGGCAGATCCAGCGCCGCGGCCGACAGGTCATACCCTGCCCGCCTGGCCAGGTCGGCATACACCGCCGAGCAATCTGCCCGCACCTTGGGCTCGAGTTCAGCGAACCGGCTGGCGGCGAGCCCCCGCGGCCCCGGCGGCTCGGCGTAATCGAAGTAGTACTTCAGCTTGGCCTCGGTGCCCGAGGGCCGGACCACGACCCGGTAATGCGCGCTGGCAAATTCCAGCACATCCCGAGAAGCCCGCTCGCCCTCGGTTAGCGGCCCGGTCGTGCCGTCGACCAGGAAGTCTCGCCTGCTGACCACCGGCTCGCTGCCGATCCGCTCCATCGGCTGCTCGCGGAGCGAGAGCATGACTGTCTTGATGGTCTCGGCTCCCTCGGCGCCGAGCAGGACCAGCGAGCGGCCGTACTCGAGGTGCACGCCGGTCGCCTCGAAGACCTTCATCAGGTAGTCCCACAGCGTCCGGCCCGAGCTGCGCATCAGCGCGTGCAGGTGGGCGATGAGGTACCCGCCGGAGGCGGCGTCCTTGTCCCGCAGGTCGGTCGTGGTCAGGTAGCCGTGGCTCTCCTCGCTGGCCAGCACCAGGTCAGGCAGCGCGCCCGCGCTCTCCGCGTTGTCCAGTAGCTGGCCGATGAACTTGAACCCGATCATCAGGTCGTCGGTCAGGTCGATGCCGGAGCCCAACGCGGCGATGGCGCGCAGCACGCGGCTCGTCGCCACGGTCGTGATGATCGATCCGGACAGGCGCGGCCCGTCGGGGTCGGCGGCCAGGAAGTAGCCCAGGATCGCGCCGATCTGGTTGCCGGTCAGGTGGCGCCACTCGCCCGACGGCAGCCGCACCTCGACGCCCAGCCGATCGGCGTCCGGGTCGGTGGACAGCACCAGCTCGGCGCCGACCGTGGCCGCGAAGTCGATCGCCGGGTCGGTCACGCCGGGGATCTCGGGGTTCGGCGAGCGCAGCGGGATCGGCGCGAACGACCCGTCCGGGTACTGGTCGGGCGGCACGTGCAGCTGGAATCCGGCGCCGGTCACCGTCTCCCCGACGTTGGCCAGCCCGGTTCCGCACAGCGGCGTGTACACGATCGGGATCTCCGGCGCCACAGCGGCCGAGGCCGAGCACAGCGCCTTGGCCCGGCCGGTGTACATGCTGATGTACCGGCGGTGCACCTCAGGCGGGATCGGACCGGCCGCGCCGGCGTGACCCGCCACCAGGGTCTCGATCTGCGGGTCGAGCACTACCTGCTCGACGGTCGAGGACAGGTTCGCGTCGTCCGGCGGGCAGTACTGGCCGCCGGTGGGGGTGTAGACCTTCAGCCCGTTGTCGTCGGGGTGATTGTGCGAGGCCGACACGTTCAGGCCCCCGGCTGCGCCGAGGTCCCTGATCGCGAACGACAGCTCGGGCGTGGGCATGTACGCGTCGTCATCGCCGGGCGCGGTCATCACGGTCTCGACCCCGTACACCGCGTAGATCTGGCAGGCCAGCTGGGCGAGGCTGCGCGAGCTGGTGCCGAGCAGCGACCAGTCGGGCCCCATGAACGCATGGAGCTGGTTGATGTCGGTGAAGACGCGGGTGTCGTTGGCCACGACCACGAGCAGGTCGTCGCGGTCGGCGGTCTTGCGCAGGAACTCGCAGTGCCCGGCCACCGTCAGCGCGAGCGTGCGAGGGTTGATCCGGTTCGGGCCGATGCCGACCCGGCCGCGCCGCCCGCCCGTGCCGAACGGGATGTCGACCCGGAACGAGTCGATGATCAGCCCGGTCGGCGCCAGCTCGGCGAACCTGGTCAGCTCGGCGGCTTGAATGAACGGCTGAGGCGTGCCCAGCCAGGCGCGCAGCGTATCGGCGGCGGCCGCCCCGCCGCTCGGCTGGCTGGCTACCTCTTCTAGACGCCGGTTAAGGCCAGGGTCGGTCATTATCCTCCGCCGCGTCCGCAGGCAATTCTCGGGACAACAACCTTATTGCGGAACGAGGCGGGATCCGCTGGCGGCCCCGTAACTGGACGCGCGCTCTCCCGGACAAGCGCCAGCCAGCCACCAGCGAACCCGGCCACCGCGGGCCCGGGACGGGCATTGTCACCGAACGGTCTGCCCGAGTCGCCAGGAAACATGACATGCGTAAACCGCCGAGCCCTACGATGCGTCAGAAGTTCGTGACGCCAGCGCGCCCCCTCCGTTTGCTGGCAGCGGTTCCCTGGTCTCGCTCGCCCTTGTGGAGGACTGGTGACAGCGTTCCCTGAAGTCGTTTCCCGGCCCGACGGCCCGGCGGCTGGCCAGCACCCGCCCCGATCCAGGCATGGGATACCGGCGGTACTCGGCGGTGACCTGCCCGTGCCGCTGGCGGACGGACGGACCGTCACCTACGCGAACCTGGACTACGCCGCCACGGCCCCGTGCCTTGCCGTCGTCGCCGAGGCAGTCTCCGAGCTGCTGCCCTGGTATGCAAGCGTCCACCGGGGCGCGGGCGCAGCCTCCCGGCGATGTACGCGCGAGTATGAGCAGGCGCGAGAGACCATAGCGGACTTCCTCGACGCGCGGGCAGACGACTACGTGATCTTCACAAGGAACACAACCGACGCGCTGAACCTGCTGGCCAGGGCGCTGCCGACCGGGACCACGGTGATCGGCTGGGACGGCGAGCACCATGCCAACCTGCTGCCGTGGGACCGCGCGATCCGGCTGCCGGTCCCAGCCGACGCGGCGCAGGCGGCGGGCCAGCTCGCGGCGACGCTGGCCAGCCACTCCGGTCCCGCGCTGGTGACCGTCACCGGGGCGTCCAACGTCACCGGCGAGATATGGCCCATCGCCGAGCTAGCAGAGATCGCGCACGCCCACGGTGCACGACTTGCGGTCGATGCCGCGCAGCTGGCGCCGCACCGGCCGGTGTCCTTGTCTGCCTCGGGTATCGACTACCTGGCCATGTCGGGGCACAAGGCGTACGCGCCGTTCGGTGCCGGGGTGCTGGCCGGGCGGGCCGACTGGCTCGATGCCGCGCCGCCCTACCTCGCCGGCGGCGGCGCGACCGCCTATGTCGGCGAACCTGGCGAGGTGCGCTGGCACGCAGGCCCGGCCAGGCACGAGGCCGGGACGCCGAACCTGATCGGCTCGGTCGCGCTGGCCACCGCCTGCGCCCACCTCGCCGCATCGGACCGGCCGGCCCTCGAGGCGGCCGAGCACCGGCTGCTGACCCGGCTGCGGGCCGGGCTGGCCGAGCTGCCGGGCGTGCAGGAATTGCGGATGTTCGGAGCCGGGCACGACCGCGTCGGCATCGTCACGTTCGCGGTGGCGGGCCGGGAGGCGGTTGAGGTGTCCGCTCACCTGGCCGCGGCGCACGGGATCGGCGTGCGCGACGGCCAGTTCTGCGCGCACCCCCTGGCCAGGCGGCTGCTGGCCGAGGCGGGCGAGCGGGCAGGCAGACCGCTTGGCGAGAACGCGGTCCGGGCCAGCATCGGCATCGGCTCGACCGCCGAGCACGTCGAGCGGCTCCTGCTCGGCGTCTCCGAGCTGACCGCACCCGACCACCCAGCGGCCGGGTGAACGGCCCGCTCACTCAGCCGGATTCGTCGGCAGTGGCGCTGCAGCGCTGGTATGCCCCCGCCGTCCTGGCGAACCGGCTGGTCATCGCTCAGCGCTGGGGTCAGCCCTTCCTGGCCTACAACGTCTTCGTCCAGGCCGATCCGGAGGGGGCGGCCGCGCTGTCGGCCGTCCAGGACCGCCTCAGCGAGCTTGAGCCGTCGCTGCTCAGGCTGCCGGAAGAGTCGCTGCATACGACCGCGGCATTCTTATTGCCCGGCTCGGCCGAGTTCGACCGCCCGAAAGATGAGCTGTGGCATCAGAACGGGTCACGATGGCTCGCCCAGCTCGAGGAGCTGGCCGCGGCGACCTCGCGGTTCACCCTCGCCTTCCGCCGCCTCGTGGTCACCGACGTCGCGATCATCGCGGTCGCGGAGGAGCCCAACGGGCTCAGCGCCTTCCGGCGGCGGCTGCTCACGGCCATGGACGTGCCGGGCAACTCACACCGCTACGACCTGGTCCACGCCACCGTGTTCAGGTACTCGGGCCCGCTGCGCGACCCGGCCGCGCTGCTCGAGCGGGCCGCGGCATCCGACGTGCAGGTCGACTTCGACGTCAGCGAGTTCGCGGTGGCCAGGGAGCACACGTTCCCGTTCCTTGGCTATGACATCCTGCGGCGGCTCGTGCTGCCCGCCACCCCGTTAGCATCGGGACGTGAGCGCACACCGCGACCTGATCACGTCCCCTGACAAGGTCTACTTCGCCGAGCGCGGCGAGACCAAAGGCGACCTCGCCGAGCACTACCTGCGGGTCGCCGAGCCGCTGATGCGCGTCATGGGCGGGCGCCCGGTGCTGCTGCAGCGCTTTCCCGAGGGCGCGGGTGGCCCGTCGTTCTTCCAGAAGCGGGTGCCCAAGAGCAAGCCGGCCTGGCTGCAGACGACGGTCGTCGCCACGCCCAACGGCACCACGTCGGAGGCGCTTGTCGCGGCCGACATCGACCATGTGCTGTGGGCGGTGAACCTCGGCTGCCTGGGTTTTCACGTCTGGCCGTACCAGGCCGGCGATCCGGACCACACCGACGAGCTGCGGATTGACCTGGATCCGACGCCCGGCACCGATTTCCGCCACATCAGGCTGGCCGCGGCCGAGTTGCGGACGCTCCTGGACGAGGCCGGCGTGACCGGCTACCCCAAGACGACGGGTAACCGCGGCCTCCACGTGTACGTCCGGCTGCAGCCGCACTGGGACTCCTACCAGGTCCGCAGCGCCGCCGTGGCGATCGCCCGCGAACTGGAGCGGCGGCGGCCAGACCTGATCACGGCCGCCTGGTGGAAGGAAGAGCGCGGCCGCCGGATCTTCGTCGACTTCAATCAGAACGCCCCGCACAAGACGGTGTTCGGCGCCTGGTCGGTGCGGGCGCGGCCGGCAGCCCAGGTGTCGACACCTGTGACCTGGGCCGAGATCGATGAGATCCACCCGGACCAGTTCACGATCGCGTCGGTACCCGCCCGGCTCGAGGGCAACGGCGATCCGTGGCTGGCCATGAACGACCACCCGCAGTCACTTGAGCCATTCCTGCGGATGCAGGCCCGCGATCTGGAGAACGGGATCCCGGACGCACCATGGCCGCCGGTTTATCCCAAGCAGCCAGGCGAGCCGCCGCGAGTGGCGCCAAGCCGGGCCAGAAAGCAGTAACCACCGGGGGGCTCCACCCCTGTGCACCCCCGGAGCGGTAACCCACGGGCGTTAGCCAAGCGCAGCGTAGGCGGCGGCCTGGATGTCCCTATGCACCTGCGGCAGAGCGGGCGACTCCCACAGCCGCTGGGTCAGCACGATGACGACGAGGTCCCGGCCAGGGTCGACCAGCCACGAGGAGCCGAGGCCGCCGTCCCAGCCGAAGGCGCCGTTGTCGTGGACGGCCTGGCAGAACGACCACGACTGATGCCGGAAGAACTCGGGCCCGAGCCCGCCCCCGGCCTTTTGCGCGGCCGTGAGCTGATCGGTGGTCATGGCCCGGACGGACTCCGGTGATAGCAGCGGCGGGCCGCCGCGCAGCAGCATGGTTGCGAACGCGTACAGGTCGTCGGCCGTCGACAGCAGCCCGGCCGAACCGTCGGCGAACGCCGGCGGACGGCTCCACGTGCCGTCGGGGGGGTCGAAGACCTCGAGGCCGGCGGGAGCCGGCCGGTAGGCCGTGGCCAGTCGCTCGGGCTGGCTGGTCCAGAACCCGGTGTCCTTCATCCGCAGCGGCTCGAACATCCGGGTCTGGAGCGCGCCGCCGAACGACTGCCCGGTCGCCCGCGCGACGAGCACGCCGAGTACTTGCGCTCCCGTGTTGTACATCCACCGCTCGCCGGGCTGGGCCATCAGCGGCAGCGATCCGAGGCCGGCGATCCAGGTGTCGGGATCGGGCGGGCCCGCCGGATCCGGCGGCCCGAAGGTGGACAGCCTGAGCTCGCTGGCCGCTACCTCGACCGGCCAGGGCGCCGGCGCCATGAACATGTCCATGACCGCACCGAAGCCGAACGTGAACGTCAGGAGGTCCCGTACGGTGATCGGCCGGCTGGCCGGCACGGTGTCATCCAGCGGGCCGTCCGGCCGCCGCAGCACGCGCCGGCCGGACAGCTCGGGCAGCAGCTGGTCGACCGGGTCATCCAGGCCGATCAGGCCCTGATCGACCAGCGCCATGGTCATGGCTCCGGTGACGGGCTTGGTGGTCGACGAGATCCGGAACAGCGAGTCCCGCGCCGCCGGCGGCCCGCCCGCGGCGAGCCGGCCCAGTGCCTCGCAGTACACCTGATCGCCCGCGGCAACCAGCAGCACGAGGCCAGGCACGTTGTCGTCGGCCACGTGCCGCTGCGCGGCCGCCCGCACCCGGCCCAGGCCGTCCTCGGTTAGCTTGCCTGTCATCGCCTCTCCCCCAGGCGCGCACCCGCGCCGCAGCAGGCTTCTGCGCCTAGTCTGTCGTACGTCGGCACTCTCACCGCGCAGAAGGGCGGGTGTCATGACCGCGCTGACCGCCGCCGAGCGCCGCACCGTGTCTGCCATCCGGGCCGAGCTCGACCGGCTCATCCGCTACGACGACGAGTCGATCGTGCACGCGAAATGGGTCCGCCAGCGCTACGACTGCGGCTGTTACGCCAGCTTCGAGCCGGCCCGCAAGGCGACCGTGCTGACCGCGTGGCACGAGGCCGGGCACGCGGTCGCCGCCATCAGCATCGGGGCCCGATTCAGCTCGGCCAGCATCCACCACGGGCACCGCAGCGAGGGCCGCGTGCATCGGGTTGCCGGCGGGACCGACCTTGCGTTCGTGGTGGACGCGGCCGGCCAGATCGCCGAGCGCCTGATGAACTGGACCATGCTGGAGACCGAAGCGGACCTGCGGGACTGGCTGCCCAGGTGGCGTAGTGACGGCGACGCGCGCCGGTTCCGTCACTCGATCGCCGCACGCTTCGGAGTCGACGAGTTGAGCGCGTGGCGCTACTGCGAGGAGGTGCTGACTCCTCGGCGGCTGCAGATCCGCCTGCTGGCCCGCGCCCTGCTCGTCCATCCGAGCCACCTGCGCTACCCGGTGGCGGCGGCGCTGGCGGGATCTGCCGTCGGAGGCCGGACTGCCCTAGGCTCGGACTGATGATGGCGACGGTGCCAGCTGCGACGTCCACCGGCCAGGACGTCGCGCAGCGGCTGATGGCAGACGGCTATGTGGTCGTCACCGGCATGATGGCCGACGAGGACGTGCAGGCAGCGCGCGCAGACCTGCACCGGATCTTGGCCGCGACACCCACCGGGCGCAACCCGTTCGAAGGGTTCTCCACCCAGCGGGTGTACGCGCTGTTCGCCAAGACCAGGACATTCGACCAGGCCGCCATCGACCCGCTGTTGCACGACGTCATGACCCGCGTCCTTGGCCACCATCAGCTCAGCGCGCCGGTCGGCATTCGCATTGGGCCAGGCGAAGCCGCCCAGATCCTGCACCGCGACGATTCGATCTACCCGGTACCTGAACCGCACTCGCCGCTCGTGGTCAACACCATGTGGCCGCTGGACGAGTTCACCGCCGAGAACGGCGCCACCCGCTTCATTCCCGGCAGTCACGCCTGGGAGCCCGGACGCAGGCCCACACCCGACGACCCGGTGGAGCAGGCGGTGATGTCCCCCGGCTCGGCGATGTTCTACCTCGGCAGCCTCTGGCACGGCGGCGGGGCCAACCAGACCGGGCAGCCGCGGCTCGGCGTGATCCTGGAGTACGCAGCGGGCTGGCTCAGGCAGCAAGAGACCCACCTGCTGGCAGTCCCGAGGGCGACCGTCAGGCAACTGCCCGAGCGACTGCAGGAGTTGCTCGGGTACAACATCTACCCGCCATTCGTCGGGTACGTGAACGGCTCGCATCCCCGCAAGGCACTGTACGCGGACGAATAAGTCGGCCACTTCGGCCGCGAGCGCGTCCCGGTGGGCCGGGTCCGCGATGGCGAGCATCCGCTCCCGGCGCGCGGCCAGGCCAAGCCCGCGCAGATCGGCCACGCCGTGCTCGGTGACGATCACGCCCGCATCGCTGCGCGCCACGCTCGCCGGGCCGGTCAGCCGGGAGACGATGCGGCTCGCCGACCCGGCCGTGGACGGCAGCACGGTGATGGCCAGCCCGCCCTGCGAGCGGGCCGCGCCGCGCATGAAGTCGGCGGCTCCGCCAACGGCACCGACGTACCGGCCGAAGATCGTCTCGGTGTTGATCTGCCCGGTCAGGTCGACCTCGATCGCGCCGTTGATCGCCGTCAGGCGATGCTGCGCGGCCAGGACGGCCGGGTCGTGGGTAGAGGCGGTCGGGCGCAGGAGCACCGCGCGGTTGCCGACCGCATGAGTGAAGAGGCGCCTCGTTCCCAAAAGAAAGCCCGCCACCACCAGGCCCCGGTCGGTCGCCTTGCGTGACCCTGTGACCGCGCCCGCCTCGATCAGGTCCGCGACGGCGTCGGTAATCATGCCCGAGTGCACGCCCAGGTCCCGGTGATCCGACAACGCCGACATGGCGGCGGACGGCATACTGCCGACACCGACCTCGAGGGTTGCCCCGTCCTCGACCAGGCCCGCGACCAGTAGCGCGATCGCGGACTCGACCGCCTGCAAGGGCCGAACGGCGTGGTACTCCGCGGGCGGGCACGAGGTGTGCACGATCACGTCCAGGTCCTCGCGGGAAACCGAGCCAGCGCAGCCAACGTCGGGAACCTGGTCACTGACCTC
>JASIBJ010000781.1 GCA_030045215.1 Streptosporangiaceae bacterium
CTCGACCAGTTGGGCCGGCGCGCGCCGGCACCCGAGGTGGCGATCCGATGACCAGATCCCCCAGCGGGCCGCGGTCGGCCGTCCGGTACAGCAGCCTGCCCAGAAGCATCCGGGCCGTCCGACGGCCATGCCGATCAGCAGAGCCGGCGCCGCGACCGACAAGAGCGCCGCGGCGGGCATGCCCGGACCCGCGATCGCGGCGACTGCGATGACCACCGCAGCGCCCGCCACGAATCCCTGGATGCACCAGCCGTCGAACTTCTTGCCGCCCTGCACCGCGACGTACCAGGCCTTGCCGCCGATGGCGCCGGCGGCCACTCCGGCCAGCGAGTACATGAGCGGCCCGAAGGCGGAGTAATGACCGATGTGCAACAGCACGGCCTCGACGCCGAGGCCGACCATTACCCCGAGGGACACCAGCGTGGCGTACGCCATCCTGGTGACTCCCGGCACCTTGGTCCGCAGCAGCCGGGCGGTGCGCGCGGTGGGCGGGACTTCGGCCGGAACTTGTATGCGCCGCGGCCACGGCACCCGGCCCTCGCTGGCCCGGTCTGGACCGGGCGGCGCGTAGGAGCCGTACTTGCCGGTGCCAGCGTGCGTCACCGGATGCGCCGTGATGCTCCATTCGCCCGGTGTTACCCCGCGGACCTGGGTGGTGATGGCCACGGGACCGCTTCCCGGCACAACGCCGGTGACGGTCTCATCCTGGGCGAAGGTGTCTCCTGGCTGCGGCTTGCCGGCCACCTCCCGGCGGCGTCCGGTGAAGCGGATCGTCACGGTGAACGGGTCTTTGTGCTGTCCGGGATCGATCCAGTAGGTCAGCATGAGCACTTCTTCGAGCACCCTGGCCGCCCAGGCGGGCAGGTCGTCCGCACTGCCATCGGGTGTCGTCGCGGGCTTCGAGCCCGCGGAGTCCCGGACCGCCGGGTCCGCCGGTGCCGGGTCCACGGGGTTGGCGGGCGCCGAGCCCGCGCTCTGGGCGACTCTCACCCTCGCGGCCGTCCGGGCCGGAGCCCGGGCGGGCCCGCCCGTGCGGGCAATCGGCTCCGGGTCCGGCCACTGACCAGGCACGAGGGGCGCGTTCTTGGCCAGCGTCACGTCCAGCGGCCGCGATCGCTGCAGGCCAGGCGGCAGGTTGCTCGCCTGCTTCTTGCGTGACTGCACATTCTCGGCCATGGTGGCCTTGCGCTGACTGGGCTTCTTCTTCGACCGCGGCACGAGGACCCCTCCAGAGCCGGCCTGTGAGCGCGTGACCAGCGCGCGCCGTCGGGCAGCCGGTGGACCGGCAACACATAGTTGCCGCCTGTGTGGCCCTGTTGCTGGACGGCTCGTTGCGCGCAGATGACGTCTCGGTGAGAGCCGGAAGAAGCCCGGGGCAGTATGCCGGTCTTGCTCATTTTGCGAACAGAGCGCGTTCCCCAGCAGGCCCGGATGCGACGCCGGTGTCAGGATCAGCGTTGCCCGGCAAGGTACTGCGCGAGGTGATCGATCACCTCACGCGCGTCGTCCTCGATGCCGCAGATGAAGGTGGACTTGCGGCGCCGCAGCACGGGCAGGCCAAGCGCGTACAGGCCGGGGCTGCCGACTACCCCGCCGTCATGGTTCAGCTGGCCCTTCGCGTCGACCACTGGAACGTCGAGCCATCCGTACTCGGGCCGGAAGCCCGTCGCCCACACGACGGCGCGGATCTCGCCGCGGCGCAGGTCCAGTTGCAGGCGCGCCGACGCGGGCACCCGCGTCGGCGCGAAGCGCTCGGCAGATCCCACATCCAGGTCCCGGCCGTCGGTGTGCGCCCACTCGTCGAACGTATTCAGCAGGCGCTCCATCTTCAGGTCCGCGAGCGAGAACATGTTACGCAGGCCGCCGGAGAACAGCGCGCAGCCGTCTCGCACGGTAGCCCACCGGCCGACCAGCTCAACGCCCAGCGAGGTGAGCGTGTTGAGGTCGAGCGCCGTCCGCTCGGGCGTCCCGGCGAGCTGAGGGGAGGGGAGCCGCCTGGCCCGGGTGAGATCGTCGATCTCGTCGTAACGCTGGTCCCACACCCCCGTTGCTTCCATCCACCACAGCACATCGCGGCCGCGGTACATACGCGGCAGCCGCACGTGCTCGCCCACCGAGAGCAGCACCGGCCGGCCGGACTGCTGCAGCTCGCAGGCCAGTTGCACGCCGGTCGCCGAGGCGCCAACCACGAGCACCTTGCCGTCGGGAGTCGCGGCCGGGTCACGGTAGTCGAACGGCGTCAGCTGCTCGACCGACGACGGCACGGCCGCCGCGAACTGCGGTACTGCTGGCCGGTTGCAGGCGCCGGTCGCGATGACCACCGTCTCGCACGCGATCTCACCGAGGCTCGTCGTCACGTGGTATCCGCGCTCGCTTCGTCGCACCGACGTGACGTTCGCGCCGCTCCGGACGGGCGCACCCGAGATCTTGGCGAAGCGCTCGATGAACTCGGAGACTTCGGCTGCGGTCTGGTAGCCGTCGGGGTCCGGGCCCTCGTAGCGCAGGCCCGGCAGCCGGCTCTGCCAGTTCGGGGTGAGGACCCGCAGCGACTCCCACCGTTCGCGGCGCCAGGAATTCGCCACCTCTCCGCGCTCGAGCACGACGTGATCGATGGACCGGTCACTCAGGAAGTAGCTTGCCGCGAGACCTGCCTGGCCCGCGCCGATGACAACCGTGGTAAAGCGCTCGATGGCTCGCTCCTCCGTAGCCTTGGTCGCTTAGTGCCTCCCGGAGCGCGCGTCAGCGAGGCCGCCGCGGCCGCTGACTGCCTCCCGGAAGCGTCAGCGGCCGCTGACCGCCTCCCGGAGCGCGCGTCAGCGAGGCCGCTGCGGCCGCTGACTGCCTCCCGGAACGCTCAGGCGACCTCGACGGTGACGTTCGTCGGGTTGGTGAGGGCGTCGAAGACGGCGGAGCGCTTCTGGGACTGGGCCACGAGCGCCTCGATCTCCTGCCGGGATGCGTCCGCGTCAATGGTAAACGTCACCTTGATGTCGTTGTAGCCGTTGCGGACGTCGCTGTCGGCGCCGAGGATGCCGCGGATGTCGTGAGACCCCTCGACCGTCGCCTCCACCGAGCGCAGCTGGATGCCACGGTTCTCCGCTACTGACGCCACGCCCGCAGTCAGGCAGCTAGCCAGCCCGACGATGAGGTACTCGATCGGCGTGATGCCGTTGTCTTCCGCCGCGAAGACCTCGGGGTGGTCGGCTTCGAAGACCGACTCCTGCTTGTGGGCCTGCTCCTGTCCGAGGCCGAAGAAGCTGTGGACGTTGATCGTGCTGTGGACGCCGCTGTTCCACTTGGCTGAAGCCCGCCAGGTGAACTGGGCGGCCTCGGGCGCGTCCTTCAGCGCTTCGCGCGCCTCGATCAGCGCCTGTACGTTGACACCGTTGGTAACCGTGGTCATACAGTCCCATTCCCCTCTAAATACCCTATTATGCCTATGGGGATCATTGACAATACACTATCCACGGGAAGCTAACATAGGCCGCATGCCAGAGCCAGCCCCGGCGCTCGCGGCCGGCTCGGTCGGGACCGTCGAGACGCAGTACCTCGACCTACCGGATCCGGTTCGGCTCGACTGCGGGCGCGAGTTGGACCGGGTCCGGGTCGCCTATGAGACCTATGGCACGCTTACGCCCAGCCGGGACAATGTCATTCTCGTGTGCCATGCGCTGAGCGGCGATGCTCACGCGGCAGGCTTCGCTAAGACTCCGGCCGATGAAGGCACTCGCGACGGGTTCGGCGCCGAGGATCGCGACGGCGCGGTCGGCAAAAGCCTCGGCTGGTGGGACGGGATGATCGGCCCCGGTAAGGCCTTCGACACCGACCGGTTCTTCGTCGTCTCCACGAATCTTCTCGGCGGCTGCCGGGGTACGACGGGGCCGTCGTCGATTGACCCGGCGACAGGCGAGCCGTACGGGCCGGACTTCCCCGTGATCACCGTCGCGGACATGGTGCGAGCCGAGCGCGCATTCCTGGCCGAGCTAGGCATCGAGCGGCTTGCTGCGGTAGCCGGCGGCTCGCTCGGCGGCATGCAGGCGATCGAGTGGGCGATCTTGTATCCCGAGCAGGTCGATGCGGTCGTGGCGATCGCCAGCACCCACGCCCTCCATCCGCAGGGCGTGGCCTGGAACGCGATCGCGCGGGACGCCATCATGCGTGACCCGGCCTGGCAGGGCGGCCGCTACTACGGCACGGGCCGAGCGCCCGATGCGGGCATGGGGGTGGCCCGGATGGTGGGCCACGTGACGTACCTGTCCGGACAGGCGCTGAGCGACAAGTTCGGCCGACGGCTGCAGTTCGCTGACGAGATCCGATACACCATCACCGAGCCGGAGTTCGCGGTGGAGAGCTACCTGCGCCACCAAGCCGACTCGTTCGTCAGGCGTTTCGATGCGAACACGTACCTCTACACCTCGCGGGCGCTGACGTACTTCGATCTGGCTGGTCAGCACGGCGGCGGATCACTGGAGCGGGCGCTGGCCGGCATGCAGGCACGGACGCTCCTGATAGCGTTCAGTTCCGACTGGCTGTACCCGCCGTCTGCATCGAGAGAGATCGAGGAGGCGCTTCGCGCGCTCGGCAAGCCGGTCGAGTTCCGGGTCATCGAGGCGCCGTACGGCCACGACTGCTTCCTGCTCGAGGAGGCCCGGCAGACGCCCATAATCCGGCAGTTCCTAGGCAGGCCCAGCCTGGCCGCGGGCAGGTCCGGCGGTGAGGTGGAGGAGGGGACTGCGTGACCGAGAAGCTCTCGCACGCCGAGAAGCTGGCCCGCGCGGAAGCGGGCCGCGCGTTTGGCTTCGAGACGCGGCAGTTGCACGCCGGCCAGCGACCCGACCCGAATACGGGCGCCCGGGCGGTGCCGATCTTCCAGACGACCAGCTACGTGTTTGAGGACCCCGAGTCGGCGGCGGCGTACTTCAACCTGCAGGAGTACGGCAACACCTACTCGCGCATCATGAACCCCACCGTCGCGGTGTTCGAGGAGCGAGTGGCGAACCTCGAGGGCGGCGCTGGTGCCGTGGCGTTCGCCAGCGGCATCGCCGCGCAGGCAGCATCACTGTTCACGCTGCTCCAGCCGGGCGACCACGTCGTCTCGTCTGCGGCGCTCTACGGCGGGACGGTGAACCAGTTCAAGCACCTGCTGCGCAAGATGAACGTCGGGCTGACCTGGATCGACCCGGACGATGCGGACGCGTGGCGGCAGGCGGTCCGTCCCAACACCAAGGCGTTCTTCGGGGAGACGATCGGCAATCCCGGCGGCAACGTGCTCGACATCGAGACCGTGGCGGCCATCGCGCACGAGCACGAGGTGCCGCTGATCGTGGACAACACGTTCGCGACGCCGTACCTGTGCCGGCCGATCGAATGGGGCGCCGACATCGTGATCCACTCGGCGACCAAGTTCATCGGCGGTCACGGCACGAGCATCGGCGGCGTCGTGGTCGAGGCCGGCACGTTCAACTGGTCCAACGGGCGGTTCCCCGTCGTCGCGGACCCGTCGCCGGCGTACCACGGCCTGCAGTTCCACGAGACCTTCGGGACGTACGGCTACCTGATGAAGCTCCGCGCCGAGACGCTGCGCGACCTCGGCGCGGCGCTCTCGCCGTTCAACGCCTTCCTGTTCCTGCAGGGACTCGAGACCCTGTCGCTGCGGGTGGAACGGCACGTCGACAACGCGCTGGCGGTGGCGCGCTTCCTCGAGTCACACGACCTGGCGTCGAATGTGACCTATCCCGGCCTGGCGTCGAGCACGTACCGGCCGCTCGTGGACAAGTACCTGCCCCGCGGAGCAGGCGCGGTGTTCTCCTTCGACTGCGCCGGCGGTCGGGCCGGCGGCCAGGAGCTCATCCGCAGCGTCACGCTCTGGTCCCACCTGGCGAACGTCGGGGACGCCAAGAGCCTGATCATCCACCCTGCCAGCACCACGCACCGCCAGCTCAGCGACGACGAACTGCGGGCGGCCGGGGTCGGGCCGGGGACCGTCCGGCTGTCGGTCGGGACCGAGTCGGTGGCCGACCTGATCTGGGATCTCGACCAGGGTTTCGTCAGCGTCGCCGCAGCCGCGGGCGGGAAAGCCAGCGAGCAGGTAACGACGGCATGATCGATCTGGCGCGTTACCAGGACCCGCTGACCATCCAGCGCGTGCTCCACACTGCCCGGACGGTCGCGATCGTGGGCCTGTCCGCCAATGAGCTGCGGCCCAGCTACTTTGTCGGCTACTACCTCACGAGGCATGGTTACCAGGTCATCCCCGTCAATCCCCGGGAGAGCGAGATCCTGGGCCAGAAGTGCTACCCGAGCCTGCTCGAGGTGCCGGTGCCGGTGGACGTCGTGAACGTCTTCCGCGCGCCGGACGCGCTCCCCGGGATCGCGCGGGACGCGGTGGCAATCGGGGCCGGCGCGCTCTGGTGCCAGTTCGGCGTGATCAACGAGAAGGCCGCCCGGATCGCCGAGGACGGCGGCGTGACGGTGATCATGGACCGCTGTATCAAGGTCGAGCACGCCCGCTATATCGGCCGGATGCACTGGCTCGGGTTCAACACGCAGCGGATCACGTCCGTTCGGGCCGGGCTCCAGTAGCTGACCCGCGACGCCCGCGCGGGCGGCCTCGGCCGCGTCATCGTGAGGTCTCGCGGCCCGGGGTACCTGCGCGGCGTCTTAGTGTGCCGGAGTCGTGCGCGGGTCAGGTATGTAGTTCGTGACCAGGAAGCGCCGCAGTACGTCCTCATTCCCGCAGACCTGAACCCCGGCCCGCGGCGGCAGCGCGCGCTTCCACACGACCAGGGCGAGGTCTTCCGCGGTGGCCGAGACGGTAACGTCGGCGTCTGGCGCGCCGTCCGGCAGCCGAGCGGGCACCAGGCGGCCGTCCTCGACACTCACGCTCCAGGTGGTGCCGGCATCGGTCGCCTGCAGGTGCACCGTGCCGCCGATCGGTGCCACTCCCGAGCTGGCCAGCCGGGGGACGAAATTCACGAAGACCGTCTCGATCTCGCTGATTGCCAGGTCGGGCGGGGTGGCGGCGTGATCGCCGAGCACCGACTCCACGTCCCAGCGGTGGACGCCGATCTCCACCGCGACCGAGGCGGCCACGAGCCGGGCTGGCCGGTCACCAGCACCGTGCGGGAACGGCACGAGCTGATCCGGGTCGACTTCGTCGATGAGCGTAACCAGTGGCTCGACGCCCTCGCTGACCCACTCGATGACCGACTCGCCTGCGGGTGCCTGCGGGAGCTGGTCCGGCGACACCGCCTGACCGGCCAGGATGCCGTGGAACAGCCGCAGAACCCGGCCGATGTGCCCGGCCAGCGTCTCCACGGTGAATGCCGGGTACGCGGGGACGCGCGCCGCCAGCGGTGACCGCGCCGCGACCTGCACGAACCGGCCCGTCTCTCGCCGGATGTGCGCTACCGACCACGCTACCGGGGCAACTGGTGCTGCGGATGTGCTGCTCATGACGTTTCCTGCCTTCGCCTGCTGTGCCCGTGGTTGCGCGGGCGGCGCTCGCTCCCGTCAGTTAGGCAAGTCGCCATCCGGGAATCTGTCAATAAAGCAGATTGCAAAAGTAGAGAATCTCGCGATACCGGCTGCCCCGGCGGTCCGGCCCCTGCGAGCGGCCCGCAGCCAGGCGGCCCGTTCAGGGGGCGAGGCTGGGCCGGGTGTCAGGCCGGGACCGCTGCGGAGATCTGTGATGGCACGACGTCGGCCACGATGCACGTGATGTTGTCCGGCCCGCCGCCCGCCATGGCCAGCGCCACGAGGTCCTTCGCGGCCTGGTCGGGGTCGGTAACCGTGTGCAGCACCGTGGCGATTGACACGGCGTCGGCGACGTCGTAAAGCCCGTCAGAGCAGAGCAGGTAGCGATCGCCCGGCCGGGCCTCGCGCAGCTGCAGGTCCGGCTCGTACCTCTGCTCGGACGTGAGCGCCCGGAGGATCAGGTTCCGCTGCGGGTGGGAGGCGACCTCGTCGGCGGTGATCTTGCCGTCGTCGAGCAGCGTCTGCACCATCGTGTGGTCGTTGGTGATCTGGTAAACCTTACCGTCGCGGACGAGGTAGGCGCGCGAGTCGCCGATGTGCACCAGGCCCAGCTGCGAGCCCGACCACAGCAGCGCGGTCAGCGTTGTACCCATGCCGGATAGCTCCGGATCTGCCTGCGCCATCTCGGCGAGCGTCCGGCTGGCTTGCCGCACGGCATGGTCGAGCGCGTTCAGCAGCTCACCGGCCGGCACCTGCGTGTCGAGCGGCTTCAGCGCGTCGATGACCGCAGCGCTGGCAACCTCGCCGCCGGCGTGGCCGCCCATGCCGTCGGCGACCGCGAGCAAGCGCTCCCCGGCGTAAGCCGCATCCTCGTTTTCCTCTCGCTGCAGGCCGACGTCTGTCTGAACCGCGTAACGGATGGCAAGCGTTGCCTCGGTCTTGTGCCTGGCTGTTTTGTCCATCGCGGTGTTGTCCATGGCGCTGTCGTTCATGGTCGAGCCCTTTCCTGATAGGTACCCGATGAGGAACGTGGCGAGTTCGCGCCTGCCCGTGGTCTCGGCCTCAACCTGATCCCAGTACGCGGTCACCAGCGCGGCCGCCCTGGGCGGCGGCGCCTGGCTCGCCTCACGGATGCCGGCCAGCGGCATGCCCAGACGGCGCAGCCACGCCACCAGCCGGGCCTGCTCGAGCTGAGCCGGATCGTAGAAGCGATATTGCGATGCGGGGTCGATGGCGGCCGGGCGAAGGAGGTCAAGCTCGTCGTACAGCCGCAGCGCCTTGCGCGACAACCCGGATGCGCGGGCAAACTCCCCGCTGGTCATCAGCTCCACCGCGGCCTCCTCATACCGGGCACGATGCCCGGCTCTGGCATCGTGAGGGTGGCCCCTGGGGCGAGGTCAAACCCGGGCGGCCGCCCGCAGTCAGGGTAACGAGCCGCGGCCGCGAAATGCGCGTGTCCACGATCGGCCGGGCGCGCGGCCGATCGCGGGGCGAGATGACCGCCCGGTTGCCTGCTCGCGAGTTACCGAGCGAGCCCGAGCCTGCGCCAGTCGGAGACGAGCACGATGGCGAGTTGCCGGAGCGCCACCTGCCAGGTGGCCGGGCCGTCGCGCCAGTCGAAGCTGCCGCCGGCCAGCCTGGACGCGGCGACGATGTCGTCGGGTACGACGACCAGGCCACGGGCGGCTGGGAGGTATCGGCTTAGCTGGTGGACATCCAGCCGGGCGTCCTTGGCTGGCATGCGGTTGACCACTACCGTGATCGGCCGTCCCCATTGGTGCAAAAGGTCGGTCGACTCCGCGACCAGGCTCGCGGTCGCGGGCTGGGCGTCGGTTATCAGCACCACCTGGTCGGCTGCCGCGATTGCGGCAGCGGATGCCGGGTCCTGGAGTCCGGTACCGCAGTCCAGGAGGATCAAGCTAAAGAAGTCCTTGAGCCTGGCGATCACCCGGCCGTAGGCCTCCTCGTCCAGGGCCGCCATCCGCGCGGGATCGGTCGGGGCGGGAACGACCAGCAGGCCGTGTACGGCCCGGCCCAGCTGCGAGTCGAGCGCCGTCAGCGAGAGCTCGTCGTCTTCGGTCACCAGCTGGGCCAGGTCGTCGACATACCAGTTCTGGTCAGGCGTGAGGACCCGTCCGAGCGAGCCGAAGTCCGGGTTCGTGTCCACGGCCACGATCGGGTCCCGGCGCAGCAGCGACAGCAGGGTGCCGAGCAAGGCGGTGACCGTCGTCTTGCCCACGCCGCCCTTGGGCGAGACCACTGCGATGGTGGCGCAATGCAGCAGCCGTGGCTCGGTGATCACGGCGTCCAGTCGGCCGATGTAGTCGAGCTCACGCCACCTGCTCCTGGCCCGGTCAAGCCGGGACGGCGCCATCGCGAGGGTCAGGTCAGCAGGCATCAGCCGAGTGCCAGCGGCATGCCGGCTGTCCTGTGGCCGGGCTGGCGGCGCCGCCGCGCCTGCCACTCCTGTGGCCGCTTGTTGCGCGCTGTCGCTGGCGCCTGGCTCGTCGATCACAATGAGCCGACCCGGCCCGTCCGCCCCGGCCGGATGGTCGCGACCGGGAAGGAGTTCGTCCGGCGAAAGCTGGCCCGGGTGCCCGGCTGTGGCACTGGTTCGCGGCGGCTGGTACGGCAGGTCCGCTTCGCGGCCCGGCCGCGCCGGCCGGTTGTAGAACGCGGTCACCGCCGCCGCCAGCCTGCTCACCCGGCCAACGTCCGTCGGCAGCAGATCCTCGGTGCGCTCGAGCGGCGTGAGGCTGTCGCCCCGCTGATCGGTCCGCACGGCGCTGCGGGGGACGTGGCGGCTCAGCAGCACCCTGTCCCTGGCGAAGGATCCGCGGCCGACTCCCGGCAAATGGGACTGGTCCGTCCGCGCCCGCCGGGAACTGCGGGCAGGAGGCCGCGCGGGCGCGGACGGCATGTCCTGCGGGCCCGGCACGAGCGAGCCGTCAGGTCCCGCTGGGGCCTGCGGGCCATGCCACTGCATCTCGGCTGGCCCGCCAATCAGCTGGATCACGGCTCCGGGCGCTATGCCGTTACCGGCGAGCGTGCTGTCGGCCGCCAGGACCCTCCCGTGCGCGTCCGCCAATCGCCAGCCATCGCTGCCGTCGGCGGCCGGGTTGGGGTGCAGCCCCGCCATCGCCAGTATGTCCGGCAGGAACGCGGACAGCGGCACGTGCACCGGCAAGTCCACCCGATGCTGCCCGAACGGGCTGACGACCGTCACATGCTGTCGCTGGTGTTCTGCTGTGCTCATCTGCTGATACCTGTTTCCCGGCCGGCCGGGCGAATCGCAGTCGCCCGGCGGCCTTGTCGTGGCTAGCTGTTCCGGCCCGTCGTGGCTAGCTGTGGTGGCTCGGCTTGCTGCTGGGCTTCGTGCCCGGCTTGGTGCTGGCCTTGCTGCTCGGCTTGGTGCTTGGCGCGCTGCTTGGACCGACCGCGATGCTGGGGTGGGCCTTGGGCTTCGCCCGGTGCGGGATAGGAGCGGCCAGACTCGACTGCGTGGCCGCAGTTACCACGAGCGCCACCTCGCCGCGAGCCGCGTAACCAGCCAACCGCGTCGCTATCGCCGCAGGCACTATCACGGTGGCCGTTACCAGGCCGGCCGCAGCAGATCCCTGCACATCCCAGACAGTGCTGCTGACCAGCGGCGACGCCGGCGCATTGGAGGAAGGGACAAACACGATCAGTACCTGCTCGCCGGCCGTGAGGCCACCGGCGGGCAGCTGTCCCGGCTTCAACGCCAGTCCGACGAGAGCGTTCGCGACCAGCGGCACCGACGCGGCGGGAGCGAGCAGCGAACGGGTCACGATCGTCTCGCTGGGCAGGGCCGTCGTGGTCGCCTGGCCGAGGAGACTCGGTTCTGCCGTCGGCCCGAGGCTGCCAGGCGGCGCGCTGATCCCGCGGCGAACTGTGATCACGAGCAGGTCAGCCGCGCTGATCCGGGCGCCCTGGGGCAGCGCGGTGTCGGTGATGAGGATCTGGGTCAGTGCGGGCGGGTTCGGCACGGTGAGCCGACCGATCAGGTAACCGCCGCCTCCCGCCGCGAGAACGGCCACGATGCAGGCGAGCACCAGCGCCTTGCGGCGCCGGCGCGCGGGAGGGGGTTGCCGCGCGGTCAGCAAGTCTTCCAGCGATTGCCGCTCTGGCCTGAGGCCGGGCGAGGCCGCCCCGAAACGGCCGGACCTCAGGCGATCATCCGGGCCAGTCATCTGGGTTCACCCCCTGGCTGCCATGCCACCGTCCGTGATCCCGGCGGGGCGGAGGCCGGCGCGTCGGGTGTTGCTGCGGCCGGACCCCATGCGTCGGCCGCGGGTGGAGCGGTGGCGGCCGGAGCAGCGGCGAGCCGCGCGCTGATGAGGGGCGAGCTGAGAGCCGGCGCACGGGGCGGCGGCGACCCGGCGCCGAACTCGGCCGGGCGCGTGATTACCTCAGGCCACGAGTAGCCGCCTCCGCCGTCGGCCGTGCGGAAGAGCACCAGGTCGCCGTCGGCGACACCAGCCTCAGCCAGGGCCGTGCCGGACCTGACCAGTGCCCGTCCGCCCTCGGGTACTCCAGGCCGGGGTGGCGAGCGGTGCTCGATCACCGTGGCCGCCGGGCTCACCCCGATCACCGGGCCAAGCGCATCGGCGAGATCTGCGGGCGTGGCGTCCGACCGCACGCCAACATCCACGTGGCCGCGGGGGCCGGCCACCGTGATCAGGATGACCTTGACGCCACTCATCGGCTCGTCCTCGCGGCCACGCCGGCCTCGAACCAGTTGGCCGCCGCTCCCGGCGGCTGGTCCTCAATCAGGCAGCACTGCACGAGCTGGGGCCTGGCCCGGCCTGAGACCAGGATCCCGCGGCCCGGCGGCCAGGGCCGTGCCGCCACGCCTCCCACAAGCGGGCCCTCGTCTGGCTGCCCGGAGAGGATAAGCGCGTGGTCGGCCACTTCGCGCAGCCGCTGGCCGAATGGCTCGAACGCGGTCCGCTGGCTGCCGGCCACCCTGCGGGCCACGACGACACTCAGGCCTACTTCTGCGCTCTGTGCGACGAGGTCGGCCAGCGGGGCGAATGGGCCGCCCATCGATCCGACGAGCAGGTCGTAGTCATCGACGATCAGCACGTACTGAGGGCCCGACCACCAGCGCCCGCCGCGCAGCTCGGAAACGCTGGCCCCATCCGGTGGCACTCTGGGCTGCAGTTCGGCCGCCAGCCGCGCGGCCAGGTTTTCTGCTGCCTTGGCGCTGGCCGCGTACCCGTCTATCGCCGGTGCCTCAGCCAGGTCAATCAGACCCCGGCCCGGGTCGATGAGCACGAGCGCAAGTCCGGCTGTCCCCGCCGCCCGGACGGAGCCGTCCCCCTGATCGCGGTCAGGCTGCGCGGCGGCCTGCAGGTATTCGATCATGCGCCGCAGCAACGTGGTGCGGCCCGATCCGCCGTCCCCGTAGACGAGCATCCGCATGCCTCGTCCGGTCAGCTGGAGCTGGACCGGCCGGCTACGGAACTCGCTGATGCCGAGCAAGAACCCGCCGTCGGGCGCCGGGCCGGCCGACCCTGCCGCCATGGCGAGCTGGGCCACCTGCCCGCTGGTCACGCGGGCTGGGAGGACGGCTATGGCCGGCGCCCTCCGGCCACCGGCCGCGGCGGTGATGTCGGCCACGGCCGCGGCCAGGCTGCCAGGGGACGGCTCGATCGACAGGGCCGGCAGCGCGGTCTGGAAAACATGCCCGTCCCTGGTCAGCCCGCGTCCTGGCAGGTCGGCTGGCACCCTGGCGGCGGCCTGTCGGCCCGCCAGTGACTCGGTCGGGTCGGCGAGGTGCAGTTCCCACCGGGTGCCGAGCGCATCGAGCAGCTGCGGCCTGACATCGAGCCACCGGTTAGCCGACAGCAGGACGTGCACGCCAAACGGGAGGCCGGCCGTGGCCAGCTCGATGAGTTCGGGCTCGAGGTCCGGAGCCGACTGCCGAAGCTGGCCGACGTTGTCGACCACCAGGAAGACGTCGGGCCACTCGGTGGTCTGCGTCCCGGCCTGGCGCAGGCTGGCCCTTTCATCGAGCAGCGCCCGCAGCTCGCGGAACAGCCGCGCCGCGCTCTCCGCCTCGCCGCGGCCGATGACGGCGCCGACATGCGGAAGACCCGACAGCTCGAACAGGCTGCCGCCGCCAAGGTCGAGGCAGTAGAACTGGCGCCGGCCAGGGCCGGCATCGGCCGCGAGCGCTAGCACGAGCGCTTGCAGGAAGGTCGACTTTCCCGCCCTGGGCGCCCCGGCGATCCCCAGGTTGCCGCCAGATCCATGGGGTCGGTAGCTGACGGCGGCCTTGGACTGCAGCGCCGGCAGGTCGGCGAGGGCCACGGCGACCGCACCGTCTGGGTCAGGCACTGGATCGGCGAACAGCTCCCGCAGGCCGCCGAGCGTTAGCTCGCCCGGCAGCGGCGCCGTCCAGATTTTCCGCGCCCTGACATCGGCCGACTCGTTCGCCAGCTGAACCAGTACCTGAAGGTCGTCGGCCCGGCGCACGGGTGCCCGCGCCTGACCGTCACCCGACACCGAGCCGCCGAGGCTGAGCGAACGCAGCAGCGTGCCCGCCCGGCCTGTCTGCTCGCCGCCGTCCTCCTCCAGCGCTGACGTTGGTCGCTCGGTCCCGCAGATAGCCGCCTTGAACCTGGTTTTATCGGCATCGACCTTGAGGTAACCGAGGCCGGGGAGTGATGGCAGCTCGAAGGCATCGGTGGACGCCAGCACGGCACGGGACTCCTCGGCGGTGAATGTGCGCAGGCAGAGCCGATATCTCAGGTGCGGCTCCAGGCCGCGGATCCTGCCCTCGTCGAGCCGCTGAGTAGCCAGCAGCAGATGTACGCCGAGCGACCGGCCCAGCCGGGCGACGGTCATGAAGGTATCGAGGAAGTCGGGCTTGGCCGCGAGCAGCTCACCGAACTCGTCCACGACAACGAGCAGGTAGGGCAGGGGCGGCAGCTGCGCGCCGTCGGCTCTGGCGGCCTGGTAGTCCGCGATCGACCCGAGGTTGCCAGCGAGCCGCAGCGCTTCCTGTCGCCGGGCCAGCTCGCCGGCCAGTGCCAGCTGCATGCGGTCTACGAGCGTGAGGTCGTCGGCGAGGTTGGTGACCAGTCCCGCCACATGCGGCAGCCCGGCGAGTTCGGCGAAGGCCGCGCCGCCCTTGAAGTCGATCAGGAGCAGGTTAACCAGGGCCGGGTCGTGGCGGGCGGCCATCGCAGCGGTGATCGAGCGCAGCAGCTCGCTCTTGCCAGAACCAGTGGCGCCCACCAGCATGCCGTGCGGGCCCATGCCCCCGGCGGCAGCCTCCTTGAGGTCGAGCATCAGCGGCGCGCCGTCGTCGGTGCGGCCGATCGGGACGGCCAGGAAACCCGGTGGCGGGCCGTGGGCGAGCGCCCCGAGTGAGAGCCAGCCGGAGCGCAGGTCCAGCTGGGCTGCCTCATCGGCACCGAGCAGCTCCACCAGGCGGACTGGATCGGCCAGGTCTGCGCCCGCCTCACCGGCCCGCAGCCCGAGCGGGGCCAGAGTCCTGGCCAGCTGGGTAGCGGGCCCCGGGCTCAGGCGATCAGGTAGCACGTCGGCCTCGACCTGGCCCTGGGGTCCCGACTCGATATAGCGGACTGTATGCACGCCGGTCCATTCGACGCGCGCGCCGCAGGCGGCCGGCACCTCGGCCGCTGCGCGCACGAGGACGATGAATGTCATGCTGACCGACGCGGCCGCAGCCATCAGGGTCTCGAGGGCCGGCGGCCCCTCTCCTGGCCGGTATCCATCGACGACGACGACCACGTGTTCGATCTGCTGCTCCGGCCGGCCGGGTCCCGGTTGTTCCGGCTGGGCGGTCGGCAGGCCGGCCGCGTCGGTCCGGCGGCGCAGAATCTCCATTCGGCGCCGGGCCAGCGTCTCGATGGCAATGGCGAAGGCGGCCGGGTCCGCCGTCACGGCGCGGGTGGCGCGGCCCATCCCCTCGCCCGCCTCCGGGTCGCGGGTGTGCGGCAGCCACTTGAGCCAGTCCCAGGTTCGCACCGCGGATAGCGGCACCAGCCCGGCGATCCGGAGTTCGGCGGGGGCGTGGAAGGTGGCCAAGCTCGCAAGCCAGGCGCTGGCCAGCGCGCGCGAGCGGTCGGGCTCGCCCACGATCGCAATGCTGCCGAGGTGACCGAGGGGCAGCACGATCGGGACCGACGACAGCGTCGCGGTCTCGGCGAGCACACGGTCGGCGGCATCGGCCAGATCAGGATCGGCCTCGGCCAGCGGCCCCTCATCGCGGGCCACTTGCACCGGGCAGGCGGCGGCGGCCCTGCCTCGGCCCAGCCTGACCGAGGCAAAGTCGGCGTCGGCCGGGCGCCGCTCCCACAGCCCGTCGCCGCGCGCGGCTACCAGCCGCAGCTCCTCCGGGTCAGGAAAGCAGGCCTCGAGCGCGTCCCGCTGGGCCGCCGCGGCCTCGGCTGCCTGCGCACGGGCGAGTTCCAGGTGCGCCACGTACCTTTGCTGGGTGCGCGCCCACCTGCGGGCCCGCCCTCGCCGCTGAGTCATGTTCGTCGCGAGCCCGGCCCCGACCATTGCCAGCACCATTATCCCGATCACGATCAGGTACACGAGCGAATGGATCAGGAAGGCGAATCCCACCATCGCCACGCTGCCGAGCAGCGGCAGCAGGGACGTGATCAGTCCGCCGCCGCCATCGGGCGGGCATGGCGGCGAGACAAGCTCGATCGGCGCTGGCTCGGGCGGATGGGGCCAGGACCTCTCGGGTCGGTGTACTCGGAAAGTCCCAGGCCAGCTCGCCGGCGGGCCGGCAGGGCTGCCCGATGTCACCGGAGAGTCGGCTGTCAGCTCTCCAGACACGGTCGGTCCACGGTGATGTTGCAGGAGATCGCACAAGTCACCGGTGCCACCTTGAGGGTCTGATCCTTTGGCAGATACATAGTACGATTGGTGCCGCCTGAATGGCGCGGCCAAGACCCACGAGGGTACGAACCGAATCGCTAGGAGTATCGAATGGCAGGCTTAATCCGCGTAACGCCCGAACAGCTCGCTGGCGTGTCCGCGCAGCTCAACGGGGGAGCCGGCTCGATCGAGGCGACTTTGTCCCAGCTCGCATCCCAGGT
Organism: Streptosporangiaceae bacterium; assembly: GCA_030045215.1. Next base: position 16,584 of record JASIBJ010000781.1, read on the forward strand.
TGCACCGCTTGGTTCGGACTGGGCTGGCGTGGGTCAGGCAAGGTTCCTGGCTCTATGGCAGCAGTGGCAGACCTCCTCTCGGCAGTTGCACCAGGCGCTGACTGACATCAGCATCCTGATGCGCCAGGCCTCGGTCGCATACGC
>JASIBJ010000782.1 GCA_030045215.1 Streptosporangiaceae bacterium
AAGCCGACGCTGAGCAAGCTGCCGCTGGCCGGCGAGGTCATTGGCATCGACCCCGGCCACAACGGCCGCAATAGAGACGATCCCGCCTACATCGACCGCCAGATCTGGAACGGCCGGGGGTGGGAGGACTGCGACACGACCGGCACCGAGACAGCCACCGGATACACCGAGGCGCAATTCAACTTCAACGTCGCGACGTACCTGAAGGCCGACCTGGTCAAGGACGGTGCGAAGGTCGTCATGACCCGGCCGGACAACAACGGCGTCGGGCCCTGCGTGAACACGCGCGCCGAGATCATCAACGACGCCAGGGCGGATGTGGCCATCGACATCCACGCCGACGGCGGGCCGGCCTCCGGCCGGGGCTTCACGGTGCTTGAGCCGGTCGCCGACGGCCCGAACGACAAGGTGATCAAGGCCTCGATCCGGTTCGGTGCCGATGTCCGCGCGGCGCTGCTGCAGTACACCAGCATGCCCGAGAGCGACTACTACGGCCACGACGGCGTCATCTTCCGCGATGACCTGGCTGGCCTGAACCTGACGACGGTGCCGAAGATCCTCATCGAGTGCGGCAACATGCGCAACCCCACCGATGCCAGGCTCCTGACCACGCCGAGCTTCCAGCGCTCGCTGGCCACGGCGTTCGCCGCGGCGATCGTCGAGTTCCTGACCGGCCGCTAGGCTCGCAGCCGGCGCCCGGCTCAGGCCAGCTTGAAGGATTCCCTGGCCGGGGCAGGCGATTGGAGAGGGACGACGGGCGTGCCGCTGAACTGGCCGCGGAGGCCGCGGATCCAGTCGGTGCAGCGTCGCTCCAGCCGGTTGTCGTCGGTCTGCAGCCGCCCGCGGGTAACAAGCGCGCCCAGGTCCGCGCCCTTGTAGCGGAAGTCGCCCGGCGCAAGTATCCGCAGATAGAAGGCCTCGGACTCGCGATGCATCCCGTGCCAGTCCCAGGCCGGCCGCAGGAAGTCGGCGGTTCCGTCGGGGGCCAGCCGGTACACGCCTGACCGCGGTGCCGCGGTCAGCAGGTCCACCGCCGGCTCAGTCTGCTTCAGGACGATCTGGCTCCACACGTCGACCGCCGACTCGCGCGACCACCGCTCGTTGATGTCGTCGACGTCGATCTCGTAGTCCAGGTCCAGGTACTCGAGCAGGTGGAACAGGAACAGCGGCATGTCGGCGTAGGCACCCGCGGTCACGTTTGTCATCGAGCTGATGCCGCTGATCCGGGGGTTGAGCTCGCCCAGGTAGAGCTCGCCCGATCCGGTGTCGACCAGATAGTCGACCTCGAAGAAGCCGACGTAGCCCTGGCCCGCGAGCTCGTCGCCGAGACGGCGGGTGAGTTCCCTGGCCCGCTGTTTCTGGCCGGAGGTGAGCGTGGCCGGGTAGTCGTTCCCGGCCCAGCCGCCTCGGTACGGGGTGAGCTCGGGGTGGCCGGTGATGTCGTTCATCAGCGGCCCGACGATGGTCCCGTGACGCGTCAGCACCGCCTCGACCGCGACCGCCCGGTGCTCAATCCGCCGCATCACCTTGAGTTCCATGGAGGGCAGCGGCTCGGCGGCGACACTCGCGGCCCACGCCGCCTCGTTCCCGATAAAGAAGGTCGTTTTGCCGGAGTCACCGTAGGGCGTCTGCACAACCAGGTCGGTGCCGAGGTTCTCTCGGGCGGCCAGCGCGACCAACTCCTGGTAGGTCGCGGCCCGGCCGAGGACGTTCGGCACGCTCGGGACGCCGGCGGCGTTGCCGAGCTCGGTGGTCACGATCTTGGAATCCAGCCGGTGCCGGAGGGCGGCCGGCGGGTGGGCGACGCGCAGGCCCAGGCGGCCCGCCAGTTCCTCGGTCTCGCCGTCGAACATGACGAACGTGACCAGCCCGTCCGGCCCCTCCGCGCGCATCATGTCCGCGACCTCGCGGTGGCGCAGCAAGTAGTTGCAGATGTCCTCGATCGAGGTGAACTCGGGCGCCCGGCGGTCGGCCGGCACGAAGATGCTCGGATGACTGCCGTCGAAGGAGTCGTAGAAGCAGACGTACCGGAAGTTGCGCACCCACCGGTCGATGCCGAGCAGGTTGAACGCCGTGGGCGACACGAAGTAAATGGGCCGGCGGTTCGTGCGGAAGAACTCTCTTAACTCCGAGACTCCCCTGAGCCTGGCTGGCGGCATGGTCACGAGGCCTCCTGCCCGGGCGATCAGCCGCACGCGCCCTGCTCCCGCCGCGGCCTCGCCCCGTCCCGGTACCAACTGGTTACCCGCACGGCCGCTTCGTTACGCCCTGATCATGCCGGGAACGAGGTGCGTTCGGGGCCAGCCGTGCCCGCCGGCGCGGGGCGGCGCGGGGTTACTGCCCGGACCTCACAGGCCGGCCTCCAGTGAGCTCACCGGCGCCGTGGTGCAGACGCTCGCGGGAGCGTTGCCCGTGAGCTCGCAGATGGCCGCGGTGAACACGTTGGCCGAGCCAACCGCGCCCTTGGCCACGGCCGAGGACGGCCTGTGCAGGTCGGTGGCGATTTCGCTCCAGGTCAGCCCGGCCAGGACGCCGGGGTCATAGGTGACCGTCGCCAGGAAGCGGTTGCCGAAGTCGATGAACGGGAACGTGTCGCCCGGCGGGTCGTACTTGGCCCACAGGGCCGCCTGGGCCTTGGTCGGCGGCTGGAGCGAATTCTTGTTCACGTCCTCGCTCTCCACCGGCGTGAAGACGAGGTACTTGCTGGTGTAGGCGGACTTGTAGAAGGTCAGCGTCGAGGTGTTCGGGTACACGTCGGATGAAGACGAGTGGATGCCCCGCAGCGGCGAGAACGTGCCGAACCGGCTGAGCGCCACCGCCATCGCCCACCGCTCGGCCGCGCAGTACGGGCACCACTCGGCGCCGATGTAGAGCATCTCGGGTTTGCCTCCCGAGGTCAGCGGGGTGCCGGTGAGCTTGGTCAGCGATCCGGAGAACACCGTGCCGGTGCCCACGGCGCTCAGCGTGCTGGGCGGCACCGTCATGATCGCGGACTGGACGCTGGCGGGCAGTTGCTCGGTGGCCGGGCCTGGAGGCGCAGAAGTGCTCTTGCTGAGCACCTTGGACAGGACGATGCCGAGCACGATCGCCACCACCACGACGACGCACCCGCCGACGATGAGTGCCCGGCGGCGCGCCTCGGCCCGCCGGGCCGCCTGCTGCTGCGCGGCAATGCGCGCGCGGGCGGACTGGTTCCTGTCGCGATCGGCGTTGCCCATGCCGCGAATGTCCCCTAGTCGGCTCCGTGGAGCGCTGGCCCCGCCGGATCCCCCGATCCGGTTTCCCTCGTACCAACATCATGGCACGGGCTCGATCTGCGGCCTGGCGGCGGTCCGTCGAACGGGCAGCCCAGCCGGCTGGGCTGCCCGTTCCGGTACTCAGATCTGGGTGATGGCCTTGACGCCGGGCGAGTTGCAGACAGCGCCAGGCTGGCCGCCCGTCACCTTGCAGATCCCGGCGGTCAGGTCGTTGGCCGTGCCGAGGATCGCCTGCCCCACTGAGCTGCTCGGGTTGCTGAGGTCCGCAGCGATCTGCTGCCAGGTCAGCCCGTAGTGGCTAGGGTCGACGGCCTCGGTCGTGCCGAGGGTGGAGGGGACGTACTGCGCTCCGTCGTCGATGTACTGGTTGCCGATGTCGATGAACGGGAACGAGCCGTCGTATTCGGTGGATGGCACGTACGGCGGGACGTCGTAGGTGTTCATCAGCTTGTCCTCTTCGGCGGTCGGATTCTGCAGTGGCGCCTTGGTCTCCGTGGTCGTCTCCACCGGGACGAACGTGAGGTACTTGCTGGTGTAGGTGGACTGGTAGAAGCTCAGCGTCATCGTGTTGGAGTAGATGTCGTCGCTGTCGGAGTGGATGAGGTGCAGGCCGGAGAAAGTGCCGAACCGGCTCAGGGCCACGGCCATTGCCCACCGCTCGGCTCCGCAGAAGGGGCAGTATTCCGCGCCCACGTAGAGCATCTCCGGCTTGCCGTCCAAGGTCAGGAGCGCCGCCTTAGTCTTCGGCACCTGCAGCGGGTCGATCGCGTTGCTGCCGGTCGGGCCGGCGCCAACCTGGTTGAACGCGCTGGCGGGCACGTGAGCGATGTCATAGGCGACCGTCGCTTCCAGGCTCGCCGAGGCGGTCGGCGTCTTGCCGCCGGCGGGGGTCTTGCTGTTGGTCTTGATGATGACCAGTGCGACGACGATGGCGATCACGGCCAGGACGCTGCCGCCAGCGACGAAGATCCGCCGCCTGGCCTCGGCTCTCTTGGCGGCAGCCTGTTGCGCAGCGATCCGCTCCCTGGCGGCCTGCTGCCGATTACGTTCACCCTTGCCCATCGAGCGAGCCTTTCAGATATCCGGGTATCCGGCCGTCAGGCATCACGGCCGGTATTTGGGTTTCCCAGGCAAAACAAGCTTTTAACCACGATAAGGATAGACGCCAGGGATGTGGGGACATGCACGCTGGCGTACTACCGGCGGGCGGCGTCGGGCGCGTCCTCGGCTTGCCCGTCCCCGGCTTGCCCATGCTGCCTGCCTTGCCGTCGATGAGACTTGGCCTTGCCTCGCTTACCAGGCACCTGGTACTGCCCATCTCGCGGTCCGCGCGATTGACCAGGATGCTCCGCCGCGAGGCGGCGCAGGCCCCGAACCATGCTAAGACCGGCCAGGCAGTGCAGTTGCCGGTCTCATAGAACCCAAGCCGCCTGAAGG
>JASIBJ010000080.1 GCA_030045215.1 Streptosporangiaceae bacterium
CGCCGACGGCGCCCGGGTCATGCTGGTCGGCCGCCGCGCCGAGCCGCTGGCTGCGGTTGCCGCCGGCCTGGGCGAGCAGGCGATGGCGCTGGCCGCGGACGCCGCTTCGGCCGGCGAGATGGCGCAGGTCGTCGCGCAGGTGCACGCGCGGTTCGGCAACGTTGACATCCTCGTCGCCAACGCAGGCGGCCACGGCCAAGGGACGGCTGCCGACGTCTCCGATGACGCCTGGGCGGCGAGCCTGCGGGCGAACCTTTCGACCTGCCTGGTCGCGGCGCGCGCCTGCCTGCCCGACCTGATCGAGAGCGCCGGCAGCATTGTCGTCGTGTCGTCGATCGCGGGTCTGGCTGCCTCGCCCGAATCGGTCGGCTACGTCAGCGCGAAGCATGGCCTTGTCGGCCTGGCCAGGTCGATGGCGCGCGACTTCGGGCCGCGCGGTGTTCGCGTCAACGTGGTCTGCCCTGGCTGGGTGCGCACGCCGATGGCCGACGAGGAGATGGACGGGCTGATGCGGCTGCGCGGCCTGGCTAGCCGGGAGGCCGCATACGCGCTGGCGGCCGCGCAGGTTCCGCTCCGCAGGCCGGCCGATCCCGACGAGGTCGGAGCCGTCATCGCTTTCCTGGCCAGCGACCAGGCCTCCGCGGTCACCGGCGCGGTCCTCCCGGTGGACTGCGGGGCAACGGCCGTCGACTTGCCCACGACGGCCTACGACCTGGCCTGACAAGAATGGCTCATCGCGTTGCGCCGTTGGTCGCGACACGTACCATCGAGCCATGCCCGGTCGCCTGGCCGCCGGCAGCGCCAGTGACCTGGTGCGGGCCGAGCGCGATATCCGCAGCCGCATCGGCGAGCAGCACCTCGACTTCGCCGCGATGGCGGCTGTCTCGAACATCTACCGCGCCGCCAACGTCATCCGCAATCAGATGGAGCGGAACGTGCTCGCCGACGAGGACCTCTCCTGGGCGGCATTCACCGTCCTGTTCGTGCTGTGGATCTGGGGTGACCAGCAGACCAGGCACCTCGCCGCCGAGGCCGGCGTGACGAAGGGAACCCTCACCGGCGTGCTGAAAACCCTCGAGAAGCGAGGGCTGACGCGGCGCCGCGCGCACAACGAGGACGGCCGCCTGGTTCTCGTCAGTCTCGAGCCGAAGGGGCTGGCCGTCATCGAGCGGCTGTTCCCGGCGTTCAACATGAGCGAGGCGCAGGTCAGCTCGGCGCTCACCGAGCGGGAGAAGGGCCAGCTCGCGTCGCTCCTGCGGAAGATCATCCGGTCGGTTGAGGAGGACCAGGCCGACTAGCGGGGAACGGGCTCACCCTCGTGGGCGGCCCGGCCCTTCTCGCCAATGTCGTTTGGTGCCAAACTAAATGTCATGCCCGCTGTCGACCTGACCGACCTCGACCTGTGGGCCCGCGGCGTGCCCTACGCGGAGTTCGCCCGGCTGCGGGCCGAGGCGCCGGTCGCGTGGTTCGACGAAGAGGCGCCCAACTCCGGTTTCTGGTCGGTGCACCGCTATGCCGACATCGTCAGCGCGAGCAGGGATGTGGCAACGTTCTCCTCGGCCCGAGGGATCTCGTTCGAGGAGCCCACGGACGAGGACATGGCGGCCAGGCGCACAATCATCGACACCGACCCGCCCGCGCACACCAAGCTCCGCAAGATAATGACCGGCACCTTCTCGCAGCGGGCGGTCGCGGTCTACCGGCACTTCGTTGAGGGACTCACCGAGCAGGTGCTGGACGCCGGGCTCGTCAACGGTCCCTTCGACTTCGTCGACTCGGTCGCGAAGGAGGTACCGATCCGGGTGCTGGCGAAGGTCATGGGGCTGCCCGAGGCGGACCTCGACCAGTTCATCGACCTCGGCGACCGGCTTATCGCCAACACCGACCCGGACCTGACCGACGTGGTGTGGGGCAGGGACGACACCGACGCCTACCGCCGGTTCCCGTTCCGGAGCCCTTACGGCAAGCAACTGTGGGACCTGGGCCGCGAGATCGTCAGGGACCGGCTCAGGGAGCCGGGCGACGATCTGCTGTCCAGGCTGCTGCTTGCCCGCGTGGACGGCGAGGCGCTCAGCGAGGTCGACCTCGACAACCTGTTCTCGATCCTGGTCATCGCCGGCAACGAGACCACGAGGATCGCGATCGCCCACGCCGCGCTGGCGTTCTGCGAGTACCCGGACCAGTGGGACCGGCTGCGCGCGGAGCCGCATCTGCTCGACACCGCGACCGAGGAGGTGCTGCGGTGGAGTTGCCCGACGCACTTCATGCGGCGCACGGCGACTGCCGACACCGAGCTGGGCGGGGCCCCGATCCGGGCCGGGGACAAGGTCGTGCTGTGGTACGTCTCCGGCAACCGGGACGACGCTGAGTTCACTGACCCGGATCGGTTCGACGTGGCCCGTTCAGAAAACAGGCACCTCAGCTTTGGTCGTGGCGGTCCGCACCTGTGTCTCGGCGCCCACCTCGCCCGGCTGGAGATTCGCGTGGTCCTGGCCGCGCTGTCGAGCCGCGTCGCGCGGTTCGAGCTGGCGGGGGAGCCGCGCCGGATCCGGTCGAATTTCACCAATGGCCTCAAGACCCTTCCGGTCCGGGTGATACGGGCGTGATGCGAGGCCATTGTTCCGGCCCTTGACAGCTGATCGTTTGCTTCCATACGATCCCGGCATTAAGGACGCCCGCGGCAGTTCCGAAAGTAGGCAGCGTGCGGAAGATCGATGCCTTCGCTCACATACTCCCGCCGTCCTACACGCGCCGCCTGGAGTCGATCACCGGGGGCGCGGGCGTCAGCACGCGGATACTCGGTTACCGGCCGTGGATCCGCGAGGACCCGGCACTCACCGACCTGGAGGCCCGCTGGCGGGTCATGGATCCATTCGGCGACTACGCCCAGGTGCTGACGCTCGCTGTGCCGCCGGTCGAGGAACTCGGCGGGCCGGATCTAGCGCGGGAGCTGGCCCGGCTGGTCAACGACGAGCTGGCCGAGCTGGTCGGCAAGTACCCGGAGCGGTTCGTCGGCTTCACGGCCGCGCTGCCGATGGGCGACCCCGATGCGGCCGCGGCCGAGCTGGATCGCGCGATGGCCGAACTGGGCGCGCTCGGCGCCCAGCTGTACACGAACGTGAGCGGGGGACCGCTGGACGACAAGCGATTCGAGCCGGTCTTCCAGATCGTGACCGAACGCCGCGGGACGCTCTGGATCCACCCGACGCGCAGCGAGGTCTGGGCCGACTACCCGACCGAGAGCCGGTCGAAGTACGGCATCTGGTGGTCGCTCGGCTGGCCGTACGAGACGTCGGTCTGCATGGCCCGCCTGGTCTACTCGGGCTATTTCGAGCGGTATCCGGGCCTGCAGGTGATCGCGCACCACGCCGGGGCCATGGTGCCGCATTTCTCCGGCCGGCTTGCCTCCCCGCTGGAGGACCCCGACCGCGACGCGATCATGTCCGGGCTCAGCGCGGAGCTGCTCGACTACTTCCGGCGATTCTTCACCGACACCGCGCTGTTCGGCGCCACCCATGCGGTGCGCTGCGCGGTGGAGTTCTTCGGGGCCTCGCACGTC
>JASIBJ010000783.1 GCA_030045215.1 Streptosporangiaceae bacterium
TGATGGCGACCTGGGTGAGGTCGTCGGCAAGCTGCCAGTCCTCAGTGAGCCGGTAGGCGATCCGGCGCAGCCAGGACAGGCGGGCCTGCACGTACTCGGTGTACTCGGCTTCCCTCGACTGCCTCATCAGCGGACCGGCCGACGAGGACTGCCGGATGCTCTCGGTTCCATACTCACGAGGAGGGAGCAGGTCCATACCCACTAGGAGGGAGCAGGCACGCGTTTTGTTGCCCGCGGTTTTCAGGTTGGCAGCGCCGAGTGCGATCCCGCCAGGTCCCAGCGCGCTGATACTGAGACAATGGCAGCATGTCGCGAGCGCCCGTTCTGGGCACCTTGGAGACTGACCGCCTCATCCTTCGGCATCGCAGAGCGGACGAGGCCGCCATCTATCGCCAGTTGTGGACTGAGCGGGATCCCCGGGTGCCGCCGCATCGGCGGATAAGTCCCGCGGGCCGCTGGCTGCACACGGGACCGTCAACGCTGCCGCTCGCTGGATCCACGGAACGCCGAGACAAGGCGGGCGATGAGCGTCGCCAAGAATATCTGGCCGGTCAGTGCCTCAAGGATCGCGACGGCTCTTCCACCGGCACCGGCGGCTGTGAAATCCCCGTATCCAAGCGTGGTTAGCGTGGTGAAGCTGAAGTACTGGAATGTCTCGGGATTGGCTGGCTGGCTGTTGGCGAAGAAGTGGCCACCACCCAGGTGATCGATCGCCGCGAAGATCGCGGCGAACATGAGACCGAGAAGAAGGTAGGCACTCACCGCTCCGTAGATGCTGTCGAGCGTGACCGTCGGCATGACGAGGATCCGGTGCACGATCACGACCGCGGTGAAGAGCAGGATCAGCGCTACCCAGAGGCTCGCCACGCCCCTGGCTGGTTCACTTATCGGGGCTATCGCGAGCATGACCGCCGAGCCAACGAGGACAGCCATCACGAGAAGCCTCGCCTCCCGCGGAGACACAGTGGCGTTCCGAGCCCCGAGGATCGCCACGGCAGCAGCCACGACCACCTGGACAGCCACAATCCAACGGCTCGTCGTGAAGGCTGACAGCAAGTAGGACGCGACTAGAAGCACCAAGAGCAAGCCAAATCGGCTGCCTTCTTCCTGCTGGCCGACCGCTTGACTGGCGTGCTCTTCCCGGCGACCGTTGATGCGTTCCCCCCGAACTGCCGCGTTCGTGACGCGATACCCGCGGCAGGGGCATCCGGAACCCGCCGCAGCTAGCCATCGCGAGCGGGGGTCGGCTCGCGTCGCGGCCCTGCTGCGCGTCGGGGTTTCCGTGGCCATCGCCTCGTCGGCCAACAGCATGGAGTGGACCACTTCGCGCGCGCTCCCAGCCGGGGCGACCAAGGATGAGATCGCCGACGTTCTCCTGGCCATCGCTCCGTCATCGGCCTCGGCCACGTGGTCTCGGCTGCCCCGGACGTTGCCAGCGCACTCGGCTATGACGTCGCGACCGCACTTGAGGAGCCGAACGGAACATGGCCATAACCTGCAAGTGGGAGCGTCGGCTGCCGAAAGCGGACGGTGCGCGATAACCGGCATCTCCTTGACCTGCGCCAGCGGGAACCGCAGCGGGTCGTCGACTCAGCCAATTGAGACCGGGACGTGCGGCTTGGTCTCAGTTTTCGTTGTCCACGAGAGATCGTGCAGGGTGCATCACTGCAGGTCAACGAGTGGTCAGGGGTGAGGTCGAACCGCCGACCTTGCGTCGTACGGCTTTTGCGGTTGCTTCGGCCGCGGTATAGGCAGCCTTGGTGGCTTCCATGCCAGTCCGGAATTCGTTGATCGCAGCCATCAGCTGATGGCTGACCTCAGCGGCCCGCTCTTGCTCGGTCTTTAGGTGCGCGTGCTGGCGATAAAGCTCGCCGACCCGCCCTGCGGCGCTGACTTGGCCCTCACCCGTCGCCCCGCGACCGGAGTGCTCCGGCCGGGCTGGCTGCTGCACCAATTCCGCAATCTGCAGTTCCAGCTTCTTGCACGCGATGGCGGCGTCGGCAGCGGCTCGACGCGACCGCTGGAGGGCGACAAGCTGCCTGCGACAGGCAGCGTCGAGGCCTGGCTGCGCGATCCAGAACCCGATCTTGCCCAGCATCCGGCGCGCCTCGCTACCTGGCCTGCCGCACCAGGCGCGGTGCACAGGGGCGGTCACCTGGCCGGCCAACTTCCGGGCCTCAGCACCTATCCGGAGCTGGATCCCCATGCCGCCTCCCGAAGCTGTTACCTAACGAGTACTATCGCATGTTTGCTGGGCCATGCTCAATTCGATACCTGGCCCCCGAAGCGCCGAGTCCCTGTCAGCATGCGCCGGTCCGCCGGCAGTGGCGAACCGGGAACGACTATCCGTTGCCTGCCCAGCATCAGGTCTATCTGGACATCTGAGCCGACCTGGCCAGACTCCGCGCACGCCACACGACTGCGAGTGCTGCGTCTTCCGAAGGACTCGGTTCGATCCGCTCCACCGCGTATCCCTCGCGCTCATAAAACGCACCCGCGCGCTCGTTGGCGGCGAAATGTTCGATGTACAGCCGATGAGCGTCAGCGGGGAGCTGCCTGATAAGCGCATCGAGGAGCTGCGGGCCCAGCCCACGGCCGCGAAGATCGGGGTGGATGTAGAGCTTGTAGACAACGTGGTCGGCTCCGCTGCGACCGCGCTGGCCGACGCCGACAACATGCCCGTCGGTCTCGGCAACTACTACCAAGCCACTGGCCACGGCCGCGCCGACGTGCGTCTCGTTCCACCACCTGCGGACCTGGTCATCCGCAGCCGCAGCACCGATCAGCGGCGCATAGTGCGGCCGAATGTGCTCTTCGCCGAACCGACTGATCGCCACAACATCGCCGGGCCTAGCATCCCGCACGACCGGCTCGATGATCGATGTCATCGCAGGCTCCCTCAGGCGAACACCACCCTGCAGCTGGACTGGCCAGACTATTGCAGCACAGACGGCAGGTGCCTTCCGGACGCCGACGGCTCCACCTCGCCTGGCCGCTCGGGAGGAGAGCGGATGCGCGGTCGCCAAATGAGACTGACGATGAGATGAGCAACGCCGCCGGGTAGCGCTAGTGGATCTTATATCAGGAGTATGGCCTGGTCAGAATGATGGTCGGGGGCGGAGTCGAACCGCCGGCCTTCGATGCGAAGACGCATGACCCAGCGCCACTTGGCGATGTCCGCTGGTAGACGTCCAGCACCGGCCCGCCTTGCCCGCCTGCCACGGGGGAAGATCCACGGCCGGCGCCGGCCAGTTTGCGGTGCCCTGTCGGGATGATCCGGTCTGGGTGCCCGCGTTACACAAGTTGCAGCGGAAGCGATGGCCGGTGTGGCCGGCCGGATCTGACCCGCACGCCCCGGATGGGCGTGCTCGTGATCTTCGATGCGCCGGGCTTGAGCCGGGCGATCAGTCCCGAAGAAGAGGATGCTCGCATACACGTCGGCTCATCCGGGATACCGCAGCCACCAGGGTCGACCGAGGGAACGGCATTGTCTTCTGGGAAAACTCTCCGTACGCGGATCATGGCCGCGGGAGGCGCCGTCGTCCTCCTGCTGGTTGCCGGAATCTGGACCGTACTGGCCAGCACCGGTGCCGGGCCTACCTACTCGACGGCCCGGCTCGACGAACTGCTCGCACAGCTCGGCTACCTGCCGCTGACCTGGACGCCGTCAGCCGGGCAGACGGTGCCGGCCGGCAATGACGCGGCCGGACAGCTAGCCGCGGCCGACCACGCGCCGCGGGGCCAGTTCACCTGGAAGTCCGGCTATCCGAGCGAACTGCGGCGCTTCTGGCGGGACGGCACAACCGACGGCCTGATCCTCCAGGGCGCGGTCATGGCGTTCGAGCAGCAGCACGGCCTCAAGGTCGACGGAATCGCCGGGCCCAACGTATGGGATGCCCTGCTCGCGGCGGTGGCCGCTCATGACGTGAATAAGAACGGCTATACGTACGCGATTGCCAGCGAGGGCAACCCGGAGATGCTGACGATCTGGCACAACGGCCGGCAGGTGCTGCGGACGGCCGCCGACACCGGCATCCCGGCCTCACCGACGACGATCGGCACGTCGCCGGTCTACCTGAAGCACTACTACCAGGATATGAAAGGGACAAATCCTAACGGAAGCCTGTACTCCAGCCCCGTGTACTACATCTCCTACTTCCGCGGCAACTTGGCCGTGCACTGGTACCCGCGGGCGTCGTATGGCTTCCCGCAGAGCCTCGGCTGCGTCGAACTGCCCTGGAGCACGGCCAAGATCGCCTGGCAGTACCTGTCCTATGGCACCCTCGTGACGGTGCAGCCGGGCTCGCAGACGCCCAGCACGAGTCCGGTGGACCCGACCACCTAGTCGTGATGTCCGTCAGTCCTGCGGTGTATCGGTTCCGGACGTGAGCCGGCCGCCTGGGTCGGCGAGGTACGGGCCGCACGCGCAGTCGAGGGCTTCTTTCGGGCCGCTGGACGGCTGCCGGGTGGCCAGGTGCCCGGTGAGATGCTGGATCGGCCGGTCGGCAGGGAGAAGGCGGCCGGGTTCGCTGCGGCGGGAACGCACCTCACTGAGTTCTTGTTGCGACCAGCAGTGGGTTTTGCAGGTCGGGAAGGGCTAATTCCACCGAGATGAGCCTGGGGTCAGTGAAGAAAGCCCGTGATTGCCGATGCGGGGGCTGATCATTGGCCGTCGGCGGCTCGCCTTAGGCGTCGCCGCGGCATGGATGTCGGTGACCTTGGTCGCGTGCGGCTCGTCGCCGCAGCACCGGACGACCTCGGCGAGCCTGCCGGCGTCGGCGCACCTGGTCGTCTCAGCCCCAGTGCGAATTGCTCATACCAGGCTGGGTACGGTCGGCTACAGGGTCGTGGGAACCGGCCCGCCGCTGATCCTGATCACGGGTTATACCGCCACGATGGACAGCTGGGACCCCCGGTTCGTCGGCGCGCTAGCCAAGCACTATCGCGTGGTGATCTTCGACAATGCCGGGGTGGGCCGCACCCGGGCGCTGCCGGCGCCGCTCACCATCGACGCCATGGCCAACCAGACCAGCGCGCTCATCGATGCCCTCGGCCTGGACAGGCCAGATGTACTGGGCTGGTCGATGGGCGGCACCATCGCCCAGGCCCTGGCGGTCCTGCACCCAGCCCAGGTCCGCCGTCTGGTGCTGTGCGCCACATTCCCGGGCACCGGCAAGATAACGCCACCCGCCCAGGCCGCGGCGCAGGCACTGACCAGCGGCAACTTGCAGGAAGTAATGGCTGATCTCTTTCCCGCCAACCAGGCCGCTGCGCAGCAGGCATACCTGGCCGCGACCGCCGCCTACCCGATACACGGCCCGGCCCCGGCCGCCGCGATCGCCGCTCAGGGACGCGCTCTGAACGAGTGGTCCGGCGGCACCGACCCGGCCGGCCAGAGGACTGCCACCATCGCGGTGCCCACGCTCATCGCCGACGGCACCATCGACCGGCTCGACCCGGTCGCCAACGACTATGCCCTCGCCCAGCTGATCAGGGGCGCCAGGCTCGA
>JASIBJ010000784.1 GCA_030045215.1 Streptosporangiaceae bacterium
GTGGATGATCAGTCGCAGGGCGTCCAGCTCGCGACTGTCCAGGACCTCGCGAACTACTGGGCAAACGACTACGACTGGCGCAGATGCGAGGCGAAGCTGAACGCGCTCCCGCAGTTCGTGACCGGAATCGACGGGCTCGACGTCCATTTCATCCACGTCCGGTCGCCGCAGCCGAACGCTCTGCCGGTGATCGTCTCGCACGGCTGGCCGGGCTCGGTCATCGAGCAGTTGAAGATCATCGAGCCGCTGACCAATCCCGCCGGCCACGGCGGAAGCGCGGCGGACGCGTTCGATGTGGTCATTCCGTCGCTGCCGGGCTACGGATTTTCTGGCAAACCTGCAGCTACCGGCTGGGGCCCCGACCGCATCGCGCGGGCGTGGGCGGTGCTGATGGAGCGACTCGGATATGCGCGCTACGTCGCGCAGGGCGGCGACTGGGGCACGGCGGTCTCGGCCGCGATGGCGCGCCAGGCGCCCGACGGGCTGGCCGGCATCCACGTCAGCTTCGCGCAGATGGTCCCGCTCGAGGTGCTCGGTCACATCCGCAACGGCGATCCTGCGCCCGCTAGCCTGTCGGATGCGGAAAAGCGCGCGTACGAACAGGTCGCGTTCGCGACGTATCACCGCGGATACGGCGTCATCCAGGGCACGCGCCCGCAGTCGATCGGCTACAGCCTGGCGGACACGCCCGTCGGCCTGGCGGCCTGGCTCCTTGACCACGACGCGGGCACCTACGAGCACCTGGCCCAGCTCTTTGCCGGACAGCCCTACGGCGCCATCACGCGCGACGACTGGCTCGACAACACCTCGCTCTACTGGTTCACGAACACGCCGACGTCCGCGGCGCGGCTGTACTGGCAACAAGCCGTTACGGGCAAGAACTTCTACGCCGCCGCCGACGTCTCCTTCCCGGCGGCAGTCACGGTGTTCCCCGAGGAGTACGTCCACGCGCCGCGCAGCTGGACCGAGCAGGCGTACCACAACCTGACCTACTTCCACGAGGCCGAGCGAGGCGGCCACTTCGCCGCGTGGGAACAACCGGAGCTGTTCTCGGAAGAGTTGCGCGCGGCGTTCCGCCCATTGCGGTGAAGCAGACCCTTTCTCCGGCTGGACCACGACCACCGAACCGGACCATCTCCCTGACGACTCACAGGAACTGCAATAATCGCGCAATGCCTGGGATTAAGCCCCGTTCTCGGCGGCCAGTAGCCCCGCCCCGGTCCTCCGCTGTTGCCATTGGCCTCTTAGCGGTGATGCTGGCGGCCGGAGCCGCAGCCGAATCGCCAGCGAAAGCGTCTGCCACTTCATCACGACTGCCGTCCGCGCCCTCTTATCTCACAGCCAACGGGGCCCTCAGCGGCGTCGCGTTCACCTCAGCCAGGAACGGCTGGGCAGTGGGATCTGGCTCGCGGGGCACATTGATCCTGCACTGGAACGGCTCGCACTGGGCGGCTTCGCCGATCCCGAAGACCGCGCGATCGGGGTACCTCGACGCGGTAGCTGCCACCTCAGCCGACAATGCCTGGGCGGTTGGATTCCTGTACGAGGACGGCTGGGAAAAGACCCTGATCCTGCACTGGAACGGCACCAGATGGTCGCAGGCACCGACGCTTTACGCAACGAATGCCGGCGTCGTGTACCTGCAGGGCGTGGCCACAACCTCGCCGAGCGATGTGTGGGCGGTGGGCTTTACCGGGGACAGCTATTACGGCGACCAGTCGCTCATCCTGCACTGGAACGGGAAAACCTGGACTCAGCCCCCCGTCTACATCCAGAATGGCGTCCTCAGCGGAGTGGCGGCCACGTCAGCCCGCAACGTCTGGGCAGTGGGCACCAACAATGGCGTTGTTCCGCTGATCCTGCACTGGAACGGGAAAACCTGGAAGCAAGTCCGCAGCCCGTCCTCGCCTGAGTACACGACCCTCTCCGGCGTGGCTGCCATGTCCCGGCAAAACGCCTGGGCTGTCGGATCAGACCCGACCGGGATTGTCATCTTCCACTGGAACGGCAAGGCGTGGAAGCAAGCGCTCGTGCCCGACGTTCGCGGCGGTGCTGTCCTCGACGGCATCGGTTCGGTCTCCCGATCAGACATCTGGGCCGTCGGGTACACCGGATCGCAGACGCTCATCATGCGCTGGAACGGGACCACCTGGACGCAGGTACCGAGCCCGAGCCCGCGAGGGGCGTTCGCGCTTGCTGCCGTCGCAGCTACCTCGGCCTGCAATGCCTGGGCGGTCGGCTGGAATGCCAGCAAGTACCTGATCGTGCACTGGAACGGCACGTTGTGGTCATGAACACCGCGAGCAAGTCCCTGATCCTGCACCGGCACAGCACATCGCGGTCTTAGAGACCCAGCCATGACGGGCCTGTTGCCCTGGGGCCTCATGCCGGTTTAGTCTCGCGTGCAAAGCGCTTTGACAAAACCGGGGAGGGCTTCGTGACGTCGACCGTGCAGGGTGCTGAGGCAGGTCCGTCGGTCCCCGAGACCGACCCGTGGCGAGTCGTCCCGCGCGCGGAGTTCCTCGACCGGCAGCAGCGCGCCAGGGCCGCCGCGGGCGAGCAGGGATTTGACGCCGCGGTCGTCTGGTCCCGCGGCGGCGCGTTCATGGACATGAGCGCCGACGTGCTGTACCTGACCAATCACTACTCCCAGCAGCCGTACATGGGCGACGAGGCGGGCATCGGCTCGGCCCGGTCGCATGGCGTCTGCATCCTCCCGGCGGACGGGCCATCAACCGTCGTTGTCGACATCCCCTGGTGGCGGAAGGACCTCGTCGTTGCCGACCAGGTACGGCCGTCGATCCACGTGGTTGAGACGGCGGCGCAGGCGATCCGCGACGCGGGCCTGGAACGCGGCCGGCTTGCGGTGGTGGGTGCGAGCTACATGACCGCAGCCGCCTACCTCGGCCTGGCCGAGCAGCTGCCGGGCGCGACGCTGGTCCGGGCGGACCAGCTCGTCGAGGAGCTCCGGCTGATCAAGAGCCCGGCTGAGCAGGAGCTGATCCGGCGTTCGTGCGACATCGGGAACCGCGCCGTCGAGGCGCTGATGGAACACGCCGTCGTGGGTGCGACCGAGGCGGAGGCCCATGCCGCCGCGGCCAGCACGGTGATCAGGGCCGGCGCCGCCCTCTACGACGCTCCCTGCTCGTCCGGGCCGTGGGCCGACGGGTTCACCTACGCGCGGCTGCCGTCGGCTGACGTGCTGCGGCCTCTGCAGGCCGGCGACATGTTCCACTGCGACTGCTACGGCTCCTACGGCGGCTATTTCTTCGACTTCGGCCGGTCGCGGTGCGTCGGCGATAACCCGACGCCCAGGCAGCGAGCGCTCCTGGAGGCGGTGATCGAAGCCGTGGAGACGATCTGCGCCGACGTGCGGCCCGGCGTTACCGCTGACGAGCTCTACCGCCGCGGCGAGCGGTGGATGGAGGCGTCAGCGGTGGTGCAGGGCCTGACGCCTGCGGAACCGGAGATGGAAGGGTTCCCTGCCGTCGGTCACGGGCTCGGCATGATGTGGGAGCGCCCCTGGCTCATGCCGGGTGACCATACGGTGATCGAGCCGGGCATGTACCTCGCGGTCGAGCTGCTGCTCGGCGACCCGGAGATCGGCGGGGCGATGTTCGAGCACAACGGGCTCGTCACCGAGGACGGCTTCGAAGTGCTCACCACCGCGCGCGCCCGCTGGTGGTAGCGCTCGCCATTACCGCCAGCCCGCGCCGGCGGGGAAACACCCGTACCGCGGTGCTCGATCTCCTGGCCGGGCTGCGGGCGGCCGGGATGAAAACCGACGAGATCTTCCTGACCGACTACCGGATCGAGCCGATCGCGAGCTGCAGCGCGTGCGTGGCAGCAGGCGGCTGCGACATCAGCGACGACTTCGCCGCGCTGATGGACCGGCTGTACGCCGCCGACCTGGTCCTGGTGGGCACGCCGCTGTACTGGTACGGGCCGGCCGGCCAGCTGAAGGTCTTCCTCGACCGGTGGAGCTGCCTGCTCGACCTGGAAGAAGCAAGCTTCCGCGACCGGATGCGGGGCAAGCGGGCGGTCATGGTGATCGCGCAGGGCGAGCGGGGGTTCTACGAGGCGGGCCCGTGCCTGCAGATGCTCGACTGGACGTTTCGCTACCTCGACATGCCGGTCGCGGGCCGCATCATCGTGGTCGGCCACGCTGGGGGGGACTACGCTAGCGACGCGGCCCAGCGCCAGGCGGTCGGCACCGCGGCGGCGGCGCTGGCCGCAGGGCAAGTGGTCGACTTGCAGCCGCCGTGGTTCCACCTCGGCTACCGGCCGGGCTCGCGGCTGGGCGGCGTCTTTTACCCGGAGGAAGGCAGCGCCACGGAGTAGTGCGCGTGCGCGAGCAGGTCGCCGGTGAACACCATCGTGACCCGCGCGCGGACCGGATCCTGGCCTTGCAGCTCGAACTCAACGACGCCGGCCATCCACCCCGCGCCACCGACCGGCTCGCCCAGCCAGCGTGCGCTCAGGTCGTAGGTGCCGCGGACCGCGCGGAGCACGGCCGCCTTCCCGTGCCACGCCTCGTCTTCGTCGGTCCCCCAGATGAGGACATCGTCGCGACAGAGCCGGTCCAGCGCGCCGACGTCGGAGCGGGCAAGCGCGTGCAGCACCGCCGTCGCCCGCTCGATCACGGCAGTGCCTGGATCACGGCAGCGCCCCGATCACAGCAGCGTCTCGATGCCGCGAAACTCCAGGTCGAAGCCGAAGTGCCCCGGCCCGAGCGCGCCGAGTCCGGCCGGGGAGTCGAACGCGTCGCGGCGGCGGCGGCCGACCACCGCGATGTCCTGTCCCAGCTCGAGGTAGGTATTCACCAGCGGCTCGCCAGTGGCCGGATCACAGAATTCCATCAGGTCAGGGCTGGCCACCCAGGGCTCTCCGTCCAGCCAGCTGACGTGGTTCTCGTTGCGGAACCACACCTTGAGCTTGTGCCCGGCGAACTCGCCGGTCCCGGTCAGCTCATGGGTGCCTTCCATGTAGCCGGTGTTGGCCCAGTCGCGGCCCGACACGCTGCCGCGGAACAGAACCCACCCGTCCAGCGCCTTGGCCGCAGCCTCGACCGGGTCCCGGCCGTTGTCGCGGGCTTCCCGGATGGCTCGGCCGAGGCTGAGGCACTCCGAGAGCGTGCCGGGCACGTACATCTTGGCCGTCTCGCTGGCCGGCACCGCGGCGAACGCGCAGGCAATCATGCCGAGCGATGCCAGGGCAAGGTGTTTGCCGATGCGCTCCGCCCATGCGTCAGACGGCGAGCGCCGGAGGATGACTTCGTTCCCGAAAAAATCGACGCAGGCCATCGGAAGCGGGTCGACTCCGAAGACGTGCAGGGCCGTCGCGTGCAGTTCAGGGATCGCGCGACCTGAGTAATCACCGTCGACCAGCGGCAGGCCGAGCCGTGACGCCGCGCTGAGGATCGCGCCGGTGTTGATCCCGCCGATCTCGATGGAGACGAGCCCGGCACAGCTAACCCCGAGCTCGTCTTCGAGCAGGCGAACAGCCTGCACGAACGGAAGGTCGTACACCTTGCCGCCGCCAAGGCGCACGGCTCGCTCCTCCGGGTCGTCGAAGCTCTCGGGGGCGATCGAGCCGCTGTAGCAGACCGAGAAGGTGATACCGTCCGGGTCGAGTTCGGCCAGCGGCACGAACCCGATGCTGCGGCCCTCCGCGAGGTCCTCGAGCAGCTGCCCATGCTGGACGGCCGGGTTTCCGCCGCCCGAGGCGCTCATGAAGTCGGCGCCCCGCAGGAAATCGGCGACATCGGTTTCGGTCTTGATCTGGCCCATTCCGTCCTTCCTTCGCTACTCGACCTCAACGGGCTCAGCGCGCGGTCTCGGCGGGCGCCGGCTCGGCGGGCGGTGGCTCGAAGCCGTAGAGCTTGCAGTGGCTGAGCCCGAGGCGCTCGTACAGGTCGCCGACCAGCTCGGCCCACTTCCAGCAGGCGACGCCAGGGTCGACCATCGGCGTCGGCAGCTCGTTCCTGGCTCTGGCCCAGAACGCCGGCGAGGTGATCTCCGACAGGACCACGACCTCGGCCCCATCGTCGGCCACCGCCTTCCGGCCCTCCTCCAGCACGCGGTCGAAGAAGCGGTCAGAATCTGCGGCGATTTCGGGGATGCCCAGGTCGACCGACCGTATCGACGCGAGCCGCCGTTCCAGCCCGTACAGGATGACGTTGTCGGTCATCTTCGGGATCCACTTGCGCCGCCCGACGAT
>JASIBJ010000785.1 GCA_030045215.1 Streptosporangiaceae bacterium
GCGCGGATGCCAGCCGGCAGGGCATGCGCGAGCTCGCCCGCGTCCGGATCGACCGGCCGGAGCGAGTCGCCCGAGCCTACCCGCACCAGCTCTCAGGCGGGATGCGGCAGCGAGTGATGATCGCGATGGCAATGGCCCTGTCGCCGCCACTGCTGATCGCCGACGAGCCCACCACCGCGCTGGACGTCAGCACTCAGGCGGAGATCCTCGCGCTGGTAGGCGAACTGCAGATACAGACGGGCTCTGGCATCCTGTGGATCACCCATGACATGGGAGTGGTGGCCGAGCTCGCCGACTGGGTGGCGGTCATGTATGCGGGCCGGATCGTGGAGCAGGGAGTCGCGCGCGACGTATTCGACCATCCGCTGCACCCGTACACCGAAGGCCTCCTGCGCACCCGCAGGGACCTGCGCACCGGCCGCCCCGGTGCGCCGCTCTACCAGATCGAGGGGTCGCCGCCCGCGCTGTCGGCCGACCGCCGCGGCTGCGCCTTCGCGCCCCGGTGCTCGCGGCGCAGCACGATATGCGACGAGCGCAGGCCCGAGCTGGCGGCCCAGTTGCCGCGAGCGCGCGGACTGGTGGCCTGCCATCACCCGGAGGTCTCGCCATGAAAGCTCCTGCGCCGGGCCTCGAGCCTGCCGTCGCGCCGAGCGGGCCCGATCCCGCAGCGACCGATGCCGTTCCGATCCTCGGCTTTGAGTCGGTGAGCAAGTACTACCGGGGGCTCGCCGCTCTCGACCAGGTCACCCTGGCCCTTCCCCGCGGCACGGCGCTCGGCCTGGTCGGCGAGTCGGGGTCGGGGAAGAGCACCTGCGTGCGGCTCGCGCTCGGCCTCGAGCGGCCGTCGTCGGGCCGGCTGACCTTCGCCGAGGTTCCGTACCCGCGGAGCCGGCGCCGGCTCCGGCCGCTGCGGCGCCAGGTCGGGTTCGTGCTGCAGGACCCGTACGACTCGCTCGACCCGCGCATGCAGCTACGCGACATCGTGTCCGAGCCGCTGCGGGTGCATGGGCGGCCCGGCCGTAAGGCCGGCGGCCGGGACACCGACCGGCGGGTCACCGAGATGCTGCAGGCGGTCGGGCTGGGCGGTGCCGCACTCGACAGTTACCCATCCCGGTATTCGGGCGGAGGCCGGCAGCGGATCGCGATCGCCAGGGCCCTGATCACGGACCCGGCAGTGCTGCTGTGCGACGAGCCGACATCCAGCCTGGACGTCTCGGTTCAGGCGCAGATCGTCAACCTGCTGCTTGAGGCGAAGCGCAGCCGTGACCTGTCGCTGCTGTTCGTCAGCCACGACCTGGACCTGATCGGGCGGGTCGCGGACACGCTGGCGGTGATGTACCGGGGCCGGGTGGTGGAGTCGGGGCCGGCCGAGCTGGTGCGCAGCCAGCCACGGCATCACTACACCAAGTCGCTGCACGACGCCGTGCCTGCGGATCACCCAGCCCGGCGCAGGCTGGCCACGACGAGCGTGATCAGCGAAGCCAATCTGGCTGCCCAGACCACTTCCGCAGGCGGGACCGCGGCGGCCGTGACCAGTCCTCGTTCCCCCCATGCAACCTGCTGTGCCTTTGCCGACCGGTGCCCGGCCGCTCAGGCTCGGTGCCACGCCGAGCGCCCGCCTACGGTAACGGAACCGGACGGCAGGACGCACGCCTGCTTCTTCCCGCTCGCGGGATAACCGGACTAGAAGGGAGCCCGCCGTGAGATCGCGCCGGGATGTCGTGGTGATAGGCGGGGGCCATAACGGCCTGGTGGCCGCCGGGTACCTGGCCAGAGACGGCATGGATGTCCTGGTCTGCGAGCGGCGGGACGTGGTCGGCGGCGCCGCGGTGAGCGAGCGCCCCTTCGGTCCCGATTACCTGGTGACATCGCTGTCTTATGTGGTGTCGCTGCTGCCGGCCGATATCGTCGCCGACCTGCGGCTAGCCAGGCACGGGTACCACGTGTACCCGCAGGGCCCGTACTTCGCTCCGCGCGCCGACGGCCGCTACCTCCGGCTGCCCGATAACCCTGTGCAGCGGCGCAAGGAAATCGGGAAGTTCTCCGCCCGCGACGCGGCCGCCTACCCGGCGTACGAGGCCCACCTGCAGAAGATCGGCCAGGTCCTCGGGCCCATGCTGGACGAAATCCCGCCGCGGCTCGGCTCCCGGCGGCCGACCGACCTGGGTCGGCAGGCGATGCTGCTGCGGCACTTGCGCAAGCTGGACGCGCGCGGCGCCGTGGACGTCACCCGCCTGCTCACCGGGAGCGTCGCTGACCTGCTTGACCGGTACTTCGAGTCCGATGCTCTCCGCGGCGTGCTCTCGGTGTCGGGAGTCATCGGCGGATGGGCCGGCCCGAGGTCACCAGGCACCGCCTACGTAACGCTGCATCACCACATCGGCGACACCGACGGCCAGGCCGGCGCGTGGGGGTTCCCGCGCGGTGGGATGGGGGGAGTGACCCAGGCGCTGGCCGCCGCCGCGCGCTCGTTCGGTGCCGAGATCCGCACCGGCGCGCCGGTCGCGCGGATCCGGAGCGTATCGGGCGGCGGTGCGTCCGGTGGGCGGGGACCGGGCGCCCGGGTCACCGGCGTGACGCTGGCCTCCGGCGAGGAGATCGACGCGGATGCGGTCATCACGACCGTGCACCCGAAGATCGCGTTCCTCGAGCTTGCCGACGCCGCGGACCTGCCGGCGCCGTTCCTCGACGATATCCGCGGCTGGCAGACCCGCAGTGGCACGGTGAAGGTCAACCTCGCGCTCGACCGGCTGCCGGTCTTCGCCAGCCATCCGGACTATGACCGGCAGGTCCACGGTGGAACTATCGTGCTGGCAGAGAGCCTGGACGACGTCGAGAATGCGTTCCAGGAGGCGGTGTCCGGCACGCCATCCGCCCGGCCATTCGCCGACATCTGCATTCCCAGCGTGTTCGACGACTCGCTCGCACCAGCTGGGCACCATGTGATGTCGATGTTCACCCAGTGGGTGCCACACGGTTATGCGGACGCGCCGGATGATGCCGAACTCGAGGCATACGCCGACCGGGTCGTCGCCCGGATGGAGACGATCGCCCCCGGGTTCACCGGCTCGATCGTGGCTCGGCAGGTGATCGGGCCCCACCAGATGCAGCAGGAGTACGGCCTGGTCGGCGGGAACATCTTCCACGGCGAGCTGAGCCTCGGCCAGATGTTCCATGCCCGCCCGGCGGCCGGCTACGCCGACCTGCGCACCCCGCTCCGCGGCCTCTACCAGGCCGGCTCGGCCACCCACGGCGGCGGCGGTGTCACCGGGGTCCCCGGCCGCAACGTCGTGCGGCAAGTCCGCGCCGACCGCCACGCCAACCGATGGCGGCGCCGCGTGGGCGTGAGCCCGGCAGCCCGGAGCGCGTGAGCTCGGCCGAAGGGCCTGCGGGGCTTCGGGTTTGCCTCGCCCGCAAGCCGTGACCGCCGTCCGGGCGGAAGGGACGCGACGGTGACTGCCCGGCCTCTGAGCGCACGCTCGTCATCCGACGATCTCGCCCTCTGCCGGGCGACTGGTTGGCCGGGCGAATGTCCTGTGCCCGCGAAACGAGTCGGGACCGAAACCTCGTGCGCGGCCCCCGTGGTCATTTACCGGGTCTGGTGAGACGGTAGAGGCGGACGTGCGAAGGGATACAGATATGAATACGGGCTTTCAGTCGCCGGCCAGTGCTGGCGCTCGTGGCAGGGTTGAGACGATGCTGGATCAGCTGGCCGGGCCGTGGTGGATGTTCCTGGTCACCGGGATCGGATGGCTGGTCATCGCTCTGATCGTCTTGCGGTTCCGGGTTTCCTCGGTCCTCGCTGTCGGCGTGCTCATGGGCGTGGTTTTTCTCGGCGGCTGGTTCAGTGAGCTCCTCATCGCCTCGATCCGGTCGCGGTGGCGCTGGGCGCATGTGGCGATGGCGATTGCGTTCCTGTTCGCGGCCTGCTGGTCGTTCGCGAGCCCGTTTGGCGCGTTCTGGGCGCTGGCCACGATCTTCGGGCTGCTCCTGATCTTCCGCGGCAGCCTCGACCTGGTCACCTCGATCTCTTCGCGAGAGATCAATCCGGCGTGGTGGCTCGGCATGACCGCGGGCGTACTGGAGATCCTGCTCGGCTTCTGGGTCTCACAGCAGGAGTTCCCGGCACGGGCGCTGCTATTGCTGATCTGGGTTGGGTTCTTCGCGCTGTTCCGGGGTTTCTCCGACATCCTCCTGGCGTTCGAGGTGCGCGGGGCGGAGCGCAAGTAGGTCGCTGCGAGGCTGTCAGCCTCGGCCGGTGCTCCCTACATGTCCAGGACGAGTTCGGTGCTTGGCTGTGCGCAGCAGATGAGCACCTGCCCGTCCGCCGGCAGCTCCAGCGGATGCGGGCTATAGCTGATGTCGCCGGACACCAGCGGCGTGACGCAGGTGTGGCAGACGCCGGTACGGCAACTCCACCTGGTGGGAACGTCGCAGGCCTCGGCAAGCTCGAGCACCGTACGGGCGTCGCCGCCGAATGGGGTGGTGATGCCGCTGCGAGCGAAGGTGACCGCCGGCCCGGTGCCCGGCGAGCCCGGCGGCTGATGCGGGGGTACGGTTGCCTGGCCGGTGAGCCCGGGGTTGATCGCAGCCAGCGTCCCGAACAGCTCGGTGCGAATCGCGCCGGCGCCGAGTCCGATCGCAGTCAGCGCGCCCTGCATGTCGGCCATGAACGATGTCGGACCGCAGATGTAGGCGCTCGCATCGGCTGGGATGCCCAGGTCGGCCAGTGCGCGCGCGGTCAGGCGTCCCTCGGTGGCGTGGGCACGACGGCGCTCGGTCGGCGTGGCCGCGCTATAGAACACGTACTCGCGGGCTTGCGGCAGGGCGGCCAGGAGCGCGTGCGCCTCAGCCGCGAAGGGGTGCTCGCGAGGTCCGCGGGCCCCGTGCAGCCACCAGGTTGCCCGTGCGCTGTGGCGGGCGGCGAGTTCGTGCAGCATGCACAGCAGCGGCGTGACCCCGATTCCGGCGGAGACGAGCAATACGGGCCGCGCGGCGTCGTCGAGGAGGAAATCGCCGCGGGGCGCGGCCACGTCCAGCACAGATCCCGGCCGGAGGCGGCTCGTGAGATATCTGCTGGCGGTGCCGTGCGGCTCGCGTTTGACGCTGATCCGGTAGGTACCAGCGTCAGGTGCCGAGGACAGCGAGTAGTTGCGCACCAGTCCTGGTTGCCCGGCGCCGTCGATCCGCAGCGTGAGGTACTGCCCGGCCTGGGCGGCCGGCAGCCCGGTGCCGTCAGGCGCGGCGAGGTAGATCGAGGACACGGTCTGGTTTTCCCTGACGATCTCGGTGACACGCAGCTTACGGAACGCGGGCCATGCCGGTCCCGGTCCTTCGGCCGTCCCGGTGGCCGGTGCCGCCGTCTTGTCATGACCCTCGTCGGCTGCCAGCAGGTCGCGAAACGAATCCCGCCAGCCGGGGCTGAGGGCGGGAATCGTCAGCGCGGTCTGCAGCTTGGCCTTCTCGTGGCCAGGGAGATAGAGCAGTGCGTCGGTGTCGGCCACCGACAGCGCTCCGGGTCCGGTCCTGGCCTTAATGATCTTGTCGCCGGCGCGGATGTGCCCCTCGGCGATGACGCGCATGTAGAAGCCCGGTCGGCGATGGGCGACGAGCAGGGCGGGCAGTTCCGGCTCGCCAAGCCTGATGCCGACCCGGTAGCACGTGACGCGCGGCTGGGTTACCTCGAACTCGGCCTCGCCGATGCGGTAACGGTCGCCGATGCAGACTTCGTTGTCGGCCAGGCCGTCGACGGTGAGGTTTTCTCCGAACTGGCCGTAGCCGAAATCGCTGCGGCCGAAGTGCCGCTGCCAGTACCGGTAGGACTCGATCTGGTACACGAGCACGGCCCGCTGCTCCCCGCCGTGCCCCGCGGTATCGCCCTGGCCGTCGCCGTCGATGTTGAGGCGCCGGACCATGGCCGGGCCGTCCACCGGATGCTTCCAGACGCCGGTGTGCACGGTCTTCCCCTGCCAGGACACGTCTTTCGGCATGCCAACGTTGACCGACAGGAGCGTCGCCGTACGGGTCACCGCTGCCTGCCGGGGGCAACCTCATCGATGGTCAGGTCCCGGTCGGGCCCGTGCGGGACCACGCTCTGACCGGGCTCCTGCCGCAGCTTGGTCCCGTCCAGGCGCACGTCGACCTTGTCCGGCTCGAAGGAGACCATCCCGGCTATGCGCTGGACCTCGGTCCAGGCACTCTCGTACGACCACGCCGCCCGCCGAACGCCAGCCAGGTCCCAGTAGCTGCACAGGCCCTTGTACGGGCAGAATGTCTGGCCACTGGCCGGCGTCAGCGCGGTCTCATCGACGTCGTCGCGGGGGACGTACCATCGCGGTGCGAATCCGGACTCGTAAAGAGCGAGGGGACGAGTGGTGTCCGCGATGGCGCGGTCGCCCGCCCGCACCGTTAGGTGCCGGCTTGCCTGCCGGATGTCGATGCGGTGGTACATGTCGGCAGCGTGCCCCACGATCCGCTCTTCTTCCTCATAAAAGGCATCCATGGCGCGCCAGGCGAACGCGACGCGTCCCTCCAGCTCGCCGGCATAGCCCGGCAGCTCGGTGTGCTGCCACGCCGCGCGCGGTCTGTGCTGATCGCTGGCCTGGACATCATGCCAGGCGGTCATCCCGAGATCCTCGTGCCGGGTGGCGTGCTGGCTGGGCTGGAGCACACCCGAGGCCAGGTCGCTGAGGGGAAAGTACGCGACCGGATAGCGGCCAGGTTGGTGCAGCAGCACGACATCTTCGCTGTCAGCGATCCACATGCCGCCGAACCGGACCCGCATGCGCCGGCGCAGCGGCTCGACGTACAGCAGCCGCGCGGGAAGCGGCCCGGGAACGAGGAACCGGCCGATGGCCCCCGGTGCAAGCGGTCCTTGCTGCCACGATAGGCCCATTACAGTCCTCCCCGTATGCCGCGCAGACGCGTCGCCGGGAGCAGCGCCAGGCACGCCTTGACGACCCCAAATGACCGTCCCCGACGATCGCACTACTGGGGACTATGCGCCCGTTCGCGTGCCGATCGCATCCCCCGGCGGCTAGTCCCGACGGTTAACAGGCTCTGAGCGCACGACAGATCGCCGCGACTTCCCTGGTGGAGCTTCCCCTTGTGGAACTGCCCCGCGGCGCGTCCGGCCATGCGATGTCGGCCGAACATCCCAGATGACCCAGGCTGCTGGCATCGCCCGGTTCGCCAGGTTTGTCGGGCCCCGGATCGTGACCAGTGCGAGGTTGAATGCGGCGATCGCGGCTGCGCCCGGACGCAATCGTTCCGCCGGTCCGTGCCTTGCTTTCCGGCCGTGGCGGAGTCTTCAGCCGCGTGCTCGCCGGCCGGCCGAGTAGACGGCGCGGACGTTCGTCTTGAGGTTGGGAAGGTCAAACGGATCGCCGTCCAGGACGACGATGTCCGCGAGCATGCCGGGCCTGATAGTGCCGGTCCGGTCGGCGAGGCGCAGCAACTCGGCCGCCGACCGGGTCGTGGCGATCAGAACCTGCGCCGGCGTCATGCCTCCGGCGGCCATCAGCGGCAGCTCATCAAGATTGCTGCCGTGCGGTCCGACACCGCTGTCGGTACCCATGGCGACCTTCACTCCGGCTGCCACCGCCCGCGCGAACGCGTCCGCATGCGCGGCCATGACCTCCTCGGCCTTAGCGACCACGCCGTCGGGCAGCTGGCTGCCCCCCTTTGCTTCTCTGAGCACGGCATGCGGAGCCACCAGGGTGGGGACGAGCCATGCGCCAGAGCTGAGCATCATGTCGATGGCCTCGTCATCGAGGTAGATGCCATGCTCGATGGACCGCACACCGGCACGGAGCGCATTCTTGATTCCGTCGGTCGCCTGAGCGTGCGCCATCACGGGCAGCCCAGCGGCTGCAGCTTCGGCCATCAGCGCGTCCAGTTCATCCGGCCGGAACTGGGCGTGCTTCGGGCTATCGCGGGGCGAAAGCACGCCGCCCGAGGTGTGCACCTTGATGACGTTGGCACCAGCCCGGATGACCTCGCGCACGCGCTTGCGTACCTCTTCTGGCCCGTCGACGACGCCTGCGGGGCGGCCTGGGTGGGGCGACATGAGGAAGGTGGTTACCCCTGAGGGCATCCAACCGTCGCCGTGGCCCCCCGTCTGGCTCAGCGCGCTGATCGCGATCTGCATGCGCGGACCGTCGATCAGGCCGTCCTCAACGGCGCGCTGTACACCGAGGTCGGCCCCCCCGGCGTCGCGCACCGTGGTGATGCCGCAGTCAAGCGTCGCCGCCAGATTGCGCGTCGCCTGGAAGAACTGATAGGAGAACGGACGCTGCAGCCGCCTCAGCAGATCGATCCCGGAGACCATGACGTGGACGTGGCAGTCGAAGAAGCCTGGCAGCAGGGTCTGGCCCGACACGTCTACCTGCTCATCGCCGTCCAGTCCGATCCCGACGTCGACAATCCGGTCCTCTTCGATCACCACGTCCGCGGTGGCAATCGGACTGCCCGTGCCCTCAAACACCCGCCCGCCGCTGAGGACCGTTCTTGTCATCTGTCCGCCTCCACACGCTTCCCGGCTCGTGCACATACCGCCGCCGCCGACGCGGGTATGCCGCAAGCCTTTACTGTCCGTCCCCGCTGCCCAGCGTAATGGCATCATTCCGTCGCTTTTGTCGGTACGGAGCTTGTCGGTACGGGGGCGAAGTCGCTAACCGGGGATGCGGCACCCGACCCTCCAGCGCGCGGTCAGATCACAGGACCGTCGGGTCAGAGACCCTGCCTGCCGAGCCAGGCCAGGCAGTGATCGGCCACGGCACGCCAGCCTGAGTCGATGACGAGGGAGTGGCCGCGGTCGGGAAACTCGGCCAGCTCGGTGATCGCATCGGAGTGCCGGTACTGCTTGAGGGTCGCCTTCGTGATCGCCTCCGGGACGGTGTGGTCGCGGCCGCCCATGACGAGCAGGAGCGGGCCGCGGTTCTCGTTGCGGGTATTGACCTTGGCCGGAGAGTGCAGCTCGAAGTTGGCGGCGGCGGCCTCGAATAGGGGGCGTCCGGGTGCGGGGATGGCCCAGCGATGATACAGCTCGTCCGAATCTGCTTCGCTGATGGCGTTGCCGAAGCTGTAACGGAACTCCTCCGCGGTCAGCGAGACGGCCTTGTGCTTGTTGGCCGGGTTCTTGAACACCGGCAGGGTGGAGTGCAGCGACGAGAGTGGCAGTGGCAGCACGCCCTTGATCTGGGCGGCGTCAATCGCGATGGCACCTGCACCGTAGTCCTCGCCGAGGAGCTTCTCGGCGATCATGCCGCCGAAGGAGTGGCCGACCAGGACGGGCGGCGCGGGCAGCTGCTCAATAATACTTGCGTAGTGGCCGGTGACCTCGTCGATGCCATGGTCGGCCAGTGCGTCAGGGTTCGCGCGAGCGGCGTCGACGGTGTCAGGGTCGCCGGGCCATCCGGGCGCGATCGGCTCGTAGCCAGCTGCGCGGAACAGCTCCACCCATGGTCCCCACGAAGTCGCGTGAAGCCACAGGCCGTGGATGAAGACGACAGGAGTGCGGTCAGTTGCCATGAGTGGTGAATCCTTCCCGTGGGCTGATGCGGTTGTCGCTGCGATCGTCGTCTGCGCCGGCATCGCGTCGCTTCAGTCATGTGACTGACCTCGCCGGCGACCGCCCGCCCGTGAGAGGTCGTCTCCGGGACCTCGTCAACGACCGCGCCGCGTCCGGGCCGCGCCGTTGTCACATCACTGGCGGCGCCGCCCGGCCCGCGGCTAGGGGCATTCTCCTTCAGCTGGTCACCCAGGCCGCCCTGACTATTACGCCGGCGACAATTCCAGCCTTGGAGATCAGCGATAGGTGGCCGGCGTTCACGTCGGTGATGCGTGCCCTGGCCCGGTCCGCCATGAAGGTCAGCAGCGCGGGCGGGATGACCTTGTCGGCCGTACCGACCACCGCCCACGACGGGATCGTCTTCCAGGCCGGGGTGCCGGAAACCTCCGCGACAGCGCTGGCCGCCAATGGCCGCTGGGTGGCTGCTAGCAGGGCCGCCTCGCTGGCGCTGAGGCCGCTGGCGAAGCAGCCGGGGAACTTGCCCGGCTGAAGGTACAGGTCGACGTCGCCTTTCGGCGCGCCGGGGAAGGGTACAGGATCGAAGACCGTGGCCGGGTTCCCGCCGATGCACGAGCCCGCTCCCTGCGGCCGGGCCAACAGCGCGCCGATCGACTCACCCTTGGCCGGGATGAAGGCGTCGACATACACGAGCGCCTTGACCTCGGGATCGCCGACTGCGGCGTCGGTGATGACCGCGCCGCCGTAGGAGTGGCCGACCAGCACGACTGGCTTGCCCGCCAGCGCTGCATTCTCGGTCAGGAAGTCGTGCAGGTAGGAGGCGTCTGCGGTCAGGCCCTGCAGCGGGTTCGGCGGCGCATACACGGT